>NZ_JAIQXU010000005.1 GCF_020166395.1 Deinococcus betulae
GGGTCATTGAGGAGAGCTCAGGGTGGCGCTTAGTTCTACTGCTGATCTCTCCGATTCCGAATCGACCGATCAGCTCAGCGAAAGGCCTTCACGTCAACATCTAGAGGTCGCTGCTGGTCACGCCCATAGGAAAACACCGTCACACCTGAACCCGCTTGGTTGCTACAGGTGTTCTACCGCTTCGGCACATGATTGACGAGGTGGTCTGTCCCTTTGCATGGGGCATAAAAAAGCGTCCAGGCATATTTCCCTGGACGCTGACGCTTCTTTACCTAGTGTCGGGGCGGGCCGCCCTGACCCTTCTGTTCGGCCCGGCGGCGCAGTTCAGAAGCGAGGTCGGTAAAGTCCTGCGCGCCGGGCAGCACCCGCCGGGAATCGCGTTTGGCCTCCTGCACCACCTGCACCTGATTGCGGCGCGAATCCGGCAGCCCCTGGGTGCGTCGCTCAAAATAGTTCTGGGCCAGGCGGCCCAGCGCGAAGGTCCAGCCGTAGACCGCTGGAGCGGTAATGAGGCCGCCAATCACGGGCAGCGCCAGCTTGGCCAGTCCGCGCATCACCTGGCGCGCGGCCATGCCGTAGGCGATAGTCACGCCAATCTCGCGCGCAATTTCTAGCGAACGCTCGGGGGTGATGTCAAAGCCGTAAATCTTGCCGATATGCAGCACCATCTTGCCCTGCACTGGGGTAATCAGCAGCAGATCGGCGAATGGAATCGGCTCTACGGCAATCGCCCCCGACAGCAGCGCCGCGCTTTTAATCACCTCTTCGGCGTTGTCCTCGCGCGACAGTTCGGGGTCAACATTGAGGTTAAAGTTGTCCAGCATCTGTTTAACGAGCGGCGGCAGCATACGCGGAGTGTACCCCTGCCCCCTCTAGGCTGCCCACCATCAAATTGTTTAGGCTTGCCCCGCCGCGTCCCGCAAGGCACGAAAAAAGGACACGCCCGGGGGGAGGTCGGCGTGTCCTTCTGGAGGGAAGGATGAGGGTGGGGTCACCACTCAGCCTTTATCGTAGGCCCCAACACTGACATCTTCCTGACAGGGGGCTGAGGTCAATGCAGGCGGTTCTGTCACGCGGTGCTCATCAAGGCCCCCCTCAGCGCTTCCAGCGGGGGCCGTCCTTGGTGTCTTCAACTGTGACGCCCACGCGGGTCAGGGTGTCGCGCAGCTCGTCGGCTTCCTGATACTGCTTATTAAGGCGGTAGTTCTGCCGCGCTTTGAGCACCAGTTCCATCAGGGCGCTGACGACACCGCTGTCATCCTGAGCCCGCGCGGCGGTGCCGCCACCGGCGAACAGGCCGAGCACGTTACCGCCCAGGTCCAGGTAGGCAGCGCGGGCGCGTTCTAGGGTGGCGCTGGGGACAGGGCCAGCCCCCAGCGCCGCATTCAGGTCGGTGGTCAGGCCAAACAGGGCCGCCACAGCCTTGGGCGTATTAAAGTCGTCGCGCAGGGCGTCTTCAAAGGCCGCTCTATGGGCGGCGATCTTGGCGTCCAGCGCCGCGTTCTGACCGTCAGGCGCGCTGCCGAGCCGGCGCTCAAGTTCGTTCAGCGCTTCACTCAGGCGGCGGTAACCGCTGCGGGCACTCTCGAAGGCGGCGTCGCTGAATTCGGTGATAGAGCGGTAGTGGCTGCCCACCAGCAAGAAGCGCACCACCATCGGGTCGTGCTGGGCCAGGACATCCTGAATGGTCAGGAAGTTGCCCTTGCTTTTGCTCATCTTCTCGCCGCCGATGGTCAGCATGTTGTTGTGCATCCAGTAGCGGGCAAAGGCGTGCCCGGCAGCTTCGGCCTGGGCAATCTCGGCCTCGTGGTGCGGGAATTGCAGGTCCAGGCCGCCCCCGTGAATGTCAAAGCCCTCCCCCAGATACTTCAGGCTCATGGCGCTGCATTCGATGTGCCAGCCGGGAAAGCCCACGCCCCACGGCGACTCCCAGCGCATGATGTGGCCGGCTTCAGCCTTCTTCCAGAGTGCAAAGTCGCGGGGGTCGCGTTTGTCCTCGCGCACGGCCTCGCGCACGCCTTCTTCCTGGTCGTCCAGCTTGCGGCCCGAGAGCTTGCCGTAGTCCGGCCAGGAGCGCACGTCAAAGTAGACGCTGCCCTCCGACTCGTAGGCGTGGCCCTTCTCGACCAGTTCCTCAATCAGGGCGATCTGCTCGGTGATGTGGCCGGTGGCGCGGGGGTTGATGCTGGGTTTCAGGACGTTGAGCGCTTCCATGTCTTTCACGAACGACCACATGTACTTGTCGGCCACTTCCATCGGCTCAAGCTGCTCCAGCCGGGCGCGGGCGAGCATCTTGTCCTCGCCGTCATCCGAGTCGTTTTGCAGGTGCCCCACGTCGGTGATGTTGGCCACGTAGCGCACCTGATAGCCAAAATGCACAAAGGCGCGGCGAATCACGTCAAAGGCCACTTCCTTTTTGGCATGCCCCAGGTGGGCGTCGCTGTAGACCGTTGGCCCGCACAGGTACATGCCCACGCGGCCAGGCGTGGTGGGCACGAACGGCACTTTCTGGCGCTGCAAGGTGTCGTACAGGACAATGCTGGGGTCGGGCTGCCGGGTCGGGTGGTCAGTCATGAAGGCTCCTGAAAGGCGGGAAGGGGACCATAAAAAACCGCGCCGCCAAGAGGATGGGGGGCGCGGTGCAGACCAGGGCTGCGTCACCGCTACAGGGGGCAACACAGGGTCGTCATAGGGTCAATGTAGCAGAGACGGGCGCGCGGGCAGCTCTGGCGTGGGCGCGGGGGCCAGCTCTTCTGGGGCGCGGCGCAGCACCTCCAGCAGCGCGGCGCTAAAGGCGCGCAGCAGCGGCAACCCCGCGCGGTGCGGCAGCGTGGCCAGCGCCAGGGGCCGCAGCAGCGGTTCGGGCAGTGGCAGGGCCACCACGCCGGGCGGCAGGGGGGTCAGGGCCAGGCGCGGCATCACGCTGACGCCCAGGCCGTGGGCCACCATGCCCAGAATTACGCTGTCTTCACCGATCTCAGTCGCGTCTTCGGGGTTGACACCCACGCGGCGCAGGTAGGTCATCAGGCGGGCGTTGCAGGCGTTGGGACCGGGCGCCAGCAGGAGACTGCTGGCCAGTTCCTCGCGCTGGACCGGGTGGGTGCCGCGCGACGCGGGCGCCACAAACAGGTATTCATCCACCACCAGGGGGAGCAGGCGCAGGCCCGGCTGCGGCTCCTCAATGACGATGGCGGCGTCGGCCTGGCCCCGCCGGACCAGATCCTCGCTGCCGGTGTCGCCGTCCAGCAGGGTCACGCGCACGCCAGGATGCTGGGCCCGGAAGGCCGCCAGGGCCGGAGGCAGCAGGTGGGTGGCGGTCGACCGGAACGAGGCCACGCGCAGGGTTCCGCTCAGGGCGCGGTCGTCCTGGGCGGCCTGCAGCGCGTCGCTGGCGGCCTGTACAGCGGTGCGGGCATGCAGGAGCAGCCGCTCGCCCGCCGGGGTGGGCGAAGTGCCACTGCGGCTGCGGCGCAGCAGCGGCTTGCCCACCAGGACTTCTAACTTGCCCACCGCCTCACTCAGGGACGACTGCGACACCCCCAGTTCAGCCGCCGCCTCGCTGAAGCCGCCTGCATCGGCCACGGCCAGCAGGGCGCGCAACTGGGCCAGGGTGGGCAGCGCCGCGTGACGGTCAGGGGTCATGGCCCAGTGTAGAGCGCGCTGGCTCCCCGGTGTATCGGGTTTACCGATGGCGGCCCGGCCCTGTGCCTGTGCGCGCCGATGGCGAAGAGCTGCCGCCAGGCGCACCCTGGGAGGCAAGAGGTGAGACCCTATGACCGCCAGCCTGCGCCCGACCACCCCCGCCTTTTTGCCCCTGCCCTGCACGCCCCAGGAGGTCTGCCACCCGACCTACGTGCTGGAAGTGCTGACCTCCGGCGCCCCTGAACTGCCCCCGGTGCCCGGCTGGACGCTGCGCGCCTGGCCAGTGGCCCGCCTGGGCGACCTGACCGTTCAGGCCACGCCTCAGGACCCGGCCGAAAGCGGCCCCGCCGCCCTGCGCGCCGCTCTGGCGGCGGCCGGAGTAACGCCGCTGGGCCCCGTGCGCCTGCATCAGTAAGGCGGGCTCGGCTTCAACCGTGTGTGAGAACAGTTGAAGCCGAGCGAAGCGAGAAAGGAGCACAGTGGGCTTCGGGCGTGGCGTTTGCAAATCGCGCCTTTTGCGATTCGTTGGCGTCACAGACGGAATCCGTATCAGGAGCAAGGTGCCTGCCTGGCCACATCCCCTGCGCATCCATAAAGCCGCAGGCCCCTGTCCCTTGACCCGCCCATCACAACGCGGCACCATACTGACCGCATGACGAATGGTGTCCGCTCGACCGCCCAGCGCGACGCGCCGCCCACGGGCCGCCCGGACAGCGCCGCCCTGGTCACGGCGCGCTTCTTGCGAATGCTGAGCATCTCGCTGGAACTGCTGGACGCTGTGCGTGACGCCAACGCCCGCGCCGAGTTTGCGGGTCTGACCGCCCGCGCCGAAACGCTGGAAGCCGAGACCGACGCGCTGGAACGCGAACTGGAGGACCTGTGTCTTCAGGCTTTTGGGTCAGGGCTGGCCGAGGACGATCTGGCCTTTTACCTGATGGTCTTCCGCAGCCTGACCAATCTGGAACGGGTGGGCGACTACGCCTTCAACGTGGCCCGCGACCTGGAAACCTTCGCGCCGCGCGCCCGCAGCGCCACCTTGCAAGACGCGCTGCCACTGGTGCGGCTGCTCTCGCACATGATTGAGACGCTGGCCTACGCCTTTGCCGAGCGCGATCTGGTGGCCGCCCGCGACGTGATGCGCCTGGATTACGAACAGGTCGACGCCCTGTACGAGCAGATGCAGCGCGCCAGCCTGACCCGGCTGCTGGAACGCCCCGAAGACACCCAGGTGGCCCTGACCGCCGGGCGCATGGCCCGCAACCTGGAACGCCTGGGCGACCATCTGGTTAACGTGGCCGAGCGGCTGGAAGTGTTGATTGTTCAGCGTAAGGCCTGAGGGCGGAACGCGGCGCCGCCTTGAACCCAAACCTTCTAGGGTGCTGGAGGGGCAGCCTGACAGGGCTGTGCGGCAGATTAGGCTCTCTGAGACAGCGCAGCCCTGAGGCCACAGGAGCGCCACAGACGCCGAACAGGATAAAAAGGTCTTTAATGTTTGTCGTCCTGCTGCAGTACATCCAGCCGCTCAGTGCAGTTGAGCCTCTGCTGGAAGCCCACCGGGCCTTTCTGGAACAGCATTACGCCACCGGCCATTTTGTGGCGTCGGGGGCTCGGGTGCCCAGAACGGGCGGGGTGATTCTGGTGCGTGGGCTCAGCCGTGAGGCTCTGGACAGCGTTCTAGCCGAAGACCCCTTTGCGCAGGCGGATCTGGCCGCGTATGAGGTGATTGAATTCACGCCTGCCAGAGTCGCAGCGGGCGCCGAGGCGTTTTTTGCCTCTGAAGCTGATCACTGACCAAATCGCCACCAGCGGCCTTCTGACGATTGGTTGGAAGAAGTTGCGGTCCACTAGGCGTTCTCGCCTACCTGCCTGACTGGGTCCCCGCCGTACACTCTGAACCGTGACCACAACCCAGACCGAGATGCCCCGCTGGCGCACGGACGACCTGTATGCAGGTCTGAAGGACCCAGCCCTGAGCCGCGACCTGAACGCCCTGCGTGACGAGGTCCAGGCCCTCGAAGCCCTGTTTGATGGGCACGCCATCGGCGCCGGGTCGCCGGTGACAGCCGAGGCGCTGGGCGCCGCTCTGAACGGCATGAATGAGGTGGTGCGGCGCGCAGGCACTTTGCGCGCGTTCGTCGCGGCCTTCGTGACCACCGACAGCCGTGACGAGGCGGCGCAGGCCCAGATGGCAGCGTTTACCACCCTGACCCTGCCGCTGGGACCGCTGCGGTCGCGCTTCACCGCCTGGGTCGGTGGCCTGAGCGCGGCCGAGTTGGATGCCCTGCTGGACCAGAGCGAGGTGGCCCGCGCCCACGCCCACACCCTGCGCGATGCCGTGCGAGACGCGCAATTTATGATGTCCCCACCTGAGGAAGACCTGGCCGCCCGCCTGCACCCCGCCAGCGGCGGCGGCTGGGGCAAACTGCATGGCAACGTCAGTTCGACGCTCAGGGGCAAGTTCCGGGGCCAGTGGCTGCCTGTGACTGCCCTGCGCGCCCTGGCCAGTGACCCCGACGCCCAGGTGCGCGAGGACGCCTATCACGCCGAAATTGCCGCCTGGAAATCTCAGGAGGTCGTGTTTGCCGCCTGCATGAACGGCGTCAAGGGTGAGTCCGGCACGGTAGCCGCGCGGCGGGGCTATGGTGACGTGGTCGCCCCCAGTCTGCTGAGCAACGGCATTGACCAGGGCACGCTGGACGCCATGCAGGCGGCGGTGGTGGCCGCGCTACCGGACTTCCGCCGTTACTTCCAGGCCAAGGCGACGCGGCTGGGCAAGGCGGCGCTGGACTGGTGGGACCTGTTTGCGCCTGCTGGAAAGAGCGAAACCCACTGGAGTTACGAGGCCGGCGCCGAGTTCGTGGAGCGCCAGTTCCGGGGCTACAGCGCCGCGCTGGGCGACTTTGCCGCCCAGGCCTTCCGGGAGGACTGGATTGACGCGGGCCCCCGCGACGGCAAACGCAGCGGCGCCTTTTGCATGCGCTGGCAGGGCAGCGACAGCCGCATTCTGATGAACCACGACCCCAGCCTGGATTCGGTCAGCACCCTGGCGCACGAGTTAGGCCACGGCTACCACAATCGCCAGCTGGGCGACCTGCCGCCCCTGCAGCGCGAAACGCCCATGACCCTGGCCGAAACCGCCAGCATCTTCTGCGAAACGATTATTCAGAATGCTGCGCTAGAAACAGCCCAGGGCCAGGAACGCCTGTATGTCCTCGAAACCCAGCTGATGGGCCACGCGCAGGTAGTTGTGGACATTCACAGCCGCTTCTTGTTCGAAAAGGCCGTGTTTGAGCGCCGCGTGGGCGGTGACCTGAACCCCAGCGACCTCAGTGACCTGATGGTGTGGGCGCAGCGCGAGACCTACGGCGACGTCCTGAACACCCCGCACCCCTACATGTGGGCGGTCAAGCCGCACTACTACGGGCGCAGTTTTTACAACTACCCGTATACCTTTGGCCTGCTGTTCGGCCTGGGCCTGTACGCGCAGTACGAGCAGGCCCGCGCGCAGGGCCAGGAAGCCGATTTCCAGGCCCGCTACGACGCGCTGCTGGCCGCCACCGGTCAGGCCACGCCGCTGGAACTGGCCGCGCGCTTTGGCATTGACCTGCACGCCCCGGCCTTCTGGGAAGGCAGCCTGAACATGATTCGCCGCCAGATTGAGGCGTACGAAGGGGTAAGCGGGGCGTAGAGAGTGGGAAGTGGGGTGGTGATGCTACGCCCCACTTCCCACTGTCCACTTACCGAACCTTGATGTCCTGGTCAAACCACGCCAACACGCGCTCGCTGCCAAAGGGCCACAGGCTCACCTGGGCGGCGCGGGCGGCTTCCTGGGCAAACTCGGGCAGGGGGCCGTGGCCCTTGGGGGTCACGTTCCAGGCGGGGGCGTCTTCCGGCAGACCGGCCAGTTCGCGGGCGCGGGCCAGGCCGGTTCTCAGGTCACCCAGCTCATCTACCAACCCGTAGTCCAGGGCGTCCTGGCCGCTCCAGATGCGGCCCCGGCCCAGCTCATTGACCCGCTCTTTGGTCAGCCCGCGCCCCTGCGCCACGCGGCTGATAAAGCGGTCGTACACCTCCAGAATGCCCTTTTCCACGTGTTCCCGTTCCTCGTCGCTGTAGCGGCGGGCTGGGGAGAACATCAGCGCGCGGTCGCGGCCCACGCGCTCGGGGTTGAGGCCGTGGCGGCGGTTGAATTCCTCCAGAATCGGCTTGCCGCTGACCACGCCAATCGAGCCGGTCAGGGTGTACGGCGAGGCCACAATGGTTTTGGCGTGCGCCGCCACGTAGTAGCCGCCGCTGGCCGCGTATTCGCCCATGACCACGACCACGGGCTTCTCGCTCTGCTGCACCTCGCGCCAGATGAGGTCACTGGCCAGCGCGCTGCCGCCGCCGCTGTTCACGTACAGGACGATGGCCTGCGTGGTCTTGTCTTCTTTGGCGCGTTTCAGCGCGGCGACCACCGTGTCGGACCCGGCCATCGGGCCGCCCAGCAGTGGCAGAGGCACCGGGTTGATGCGGCTCTTGCCCGTGATGATGGCCCCGACCAGCGGCACCACCGCCACCCGGCCCTTCTTGCTGCTCTGCTTGTCGGGCATCAGCCAGTTCACCACCGCCCCAAAAGGGCGCGAGGCCGGCCCAATCAGCTCGTCCTCGTAGGCGACCTTGGTAATCAGCCCGGCGTCCAGGGCGCCCTGCGCGCTGGTCAGGTCGGCGTCCAGCCAGGCGGCGGCCTGCTCGGGGCTGACGCCGCGCGCGCTGGCCAGGTCGGCGGCCCAGGCGCCTTCCAGGCCGTCCAGATACGCCTGAAGCTGCTCGCGGTTGTGGTCGTCCATGTGGTCCTGCGAGAAGCGGGTCAGGGCCGCCTTGTATTCCCGAATGCGCAGGTTCTCGAACTCGATGCCGCGTTTTTTCAGAAATTCGCCCAGGAAGGTGCTTTCCAGGCCAAAACCGTTCAGGTTCACCTCGGCAGATTCCGGCGCGACCAGTTCGGAGGCGCCGCTGGCGGCCAGCAGGCTCACCATGTTCAGGTGCGGCAGGTAGGCCACCACCCGTGTACTCTGCGCCAGGTCATGCAGCAGGCCGCGCACCGCGTGCGCCGCTGCGGGCGCCGCCGTGAACTCGCCAAAGCGCACCAGGACGCCGTGCAGCCACGACGCCCCCTTCAGTTTCTGGATACGCCCGGCCAGGGCTTCCAGGGTCTCGGTGCGGCTCAGGAGGGCCTGCACCGGGTTGCCTGGCTGGCGTTCGGGGTAGGGGCCGGCCAGGTCCAGCACCACCCAGGTGGGCCGGGTCACGCCACCGGGAAGAGCGTCGTCGGCCTTGTTCAGAAACGGAATGTTGGGCATGACCCAGGCTACGGGGGTGGGCGCCCAGAAGTTCCCCGCAGGCCCGGTCGTGTGCCCAGGCGCGCGCCCATCGTCTGTGCGCGGGCAGCCAGCAGACCAGCGGCTGGGGTGGGCAGCAGGTCGTGGGCGGTGGCCGCCCACAGTGCCAGCCAACGGGCCAGGTGCTCGCCGCGCACCCCCAGGCCCGCGTGCGCGGCGTTTAGGTTGCCGCGCCAGGGGGGGCCGGTGCCCTCGGCGCCGCCCAGCACCGTGACCCAGAAGGCGGTGACCCGGTTCAGGTGGGCGGGCCAGTCCTGAATGTGGGCTGTAAACACAGGGCCCAGCAGTGGGTCAGCCTGGGCGCGGGCATAGAACTCGGCCACCACAGCGCGCACGGCCGTTTCGCCTCCTACCTCCTCCAGCGGTGAAGCGGGGCTGCGCGCGGTCCAACCAGGCAGGGCCGCCAGAAAATCGGCCCGCACCTGCGGGGGCACCTCAGGGTCAGCCCAGGCCACAGCGCGGCCTAAAGTCCAGTGGCGCGGCACCAGCCCAGACCAGCCGTGGACCTGCGCGCCGCGCGGAGCGGCGGCCCAGTCGGGCTGACCCGCCGTCACGGCGGCGCCCAGCACCCGCCCCAGCAGCGCGGCCCCCGAGCCCCAGCCCAGCACCGGCACGCCCCGCCGCAGGGCGCTGCTGACCAGATTCAGCGCCGCCCAGCGCGCCGGCTGGCCCTGCACATCGGCGACCGGCAGGCCATCGTGGGGCAGCAGCAGGGCGCCCGCACAGGGCAGTGCCGTCAGGGTGGCCTCCTCTACGCCTGGCCAGTCCGGCAGGGGAGAGGTGGAGAGCAGCGGCCCAGGGGTCAGCGCGCTGCTGGCGGTCATCCGGCACGCCTCTGCGAGAACGCCATGTGGGCCGCCCTGCCCTCCCGTTTTGTGCTCATCCCGCCGTCGTGTGCCAGGTCGGCAGCTGACTTTTCAGAGGACCGCTGAGAGCCCCGTCCCATGGGCGCAGGATAACGGCAAAGCGGCCCCCCGCAAGGGAAGGCCGCTCGCCCGCCGCCCCTGTTCAGTTGAGGGTCTTGACGAAGGTGTAGATGTTGGCAATGTCCGAATCGGTCAGCTGTTGCTCGCTAAAGCGGGGCATAACGGCCGACAGTTCACGTTCGGGCGTCTTGCCTTCACGCAGCACAGCCGTGAACTGTGCCAGGTTCCATTCCTTGACCTGACCCAGGGCCGGGCCGACGCCGCCCTGGCCTTCGGGGCCGTGGCACCCGGCGCAGTTGCCCACAAACAGCTTGCCGCCTGCAGAAGGGTCGCCCTCGGGTTCGGCGGCGGCGGCCGTGTCGGCGGGTTCCTGACCCGTCTGGCCCACGGTTTCGCTGGGCGGGGTGTTCTCGGCGGTGCCCTCGGTGCTGGCGGCGGGGGTGTCACCGGTTTTCAGGTCGCTGCTGGCAATCACGGCGCCGTTCTCGCCGGCCTGGGTGCCGCCGTCGTTCTCGGCCCTCACGTCGCCCTGCGCGCTGGCGTCGCCCTCTGCGCCCGTGGCCGCGCTGTTGGGGCTGGGGGCTTCCTCGCTGCCTGGGGTGGGGGTTTCCTTGTGCGCCTCTTCCTCGTGGTGCGGCGTGGTGGCGATGCGGTAGCCGGCAATCGAGCCGCCCAGCGTCAGGGCCAGCAGCAGCGTCATGGTGACGGCGAACGTGTTCTTCATACCCCCGAGCCTACCATACGGTCAGGGGGCGTTTGCCCGTGCTGGCGCGCACTTCATGGGGTCTGGACAGGGGCGCGGCGGCCCGCTCTAGACTGCGGTCTATGTCCCCGCGCCTGGCCAGTCTGACGTGCAGCAACACCGACATCCTGCACGCCTTGGGCGCCACGGACCTGCTGGTGGCGGTCGACAGTCACAGTGACGCGCCGGGGCTGGACCACGCCGCGCGCCTGGGGCCCGACCTGAATATTGATGTGGCGGCGCTGGTGGCGGCCCGTCCCGACCTTGTGCTGGCGTCCCTGAGTGTGCCGGGCATGGAGCGGGTGGTTGAGGCGGTGCAGGCCGCCGGCCTGGAGACGGTCATCCTGGACCCGACGAGCGTGCCGCAAACCGTGGCCAGCATCCGGCAGGTGGGGGCGCTGTTGGGGCTGCCGGGCCGGGGGGAGGAGGTGGCCCAGACGTTGGAGGCCGAGCTGGCCGCCCTGTACCGCCCTGCCCCCCGCGCCCCCCGCGTGCTGGTGGAGTGGTGGCCCAGGCCCATCATTGCCGCCACCCGCGAGTCCTGGGTGACCGACCTGCTAGCGGGACTGGGCGCTGTCAATGCCCTGGCCGACCTGGAGGGCCGCAGCCGCCCCCTGACGCTGGACCAGGTGCGTGAGGCCCAGCCGGACCTGATCGTATGTTCATGGTGCGGCGTGAAAAAACTGCGCCCCGAGGTCATCGAGGCGCGGGGGCTGGGCGTGCCGGTGGTGGCGGTGCCCGAAAGTGGGCTGGGCCGCCCTGGCCCCCGCCTGATTGAGGGCGCACGGCAGATTCGGGCGGCGATAGACAGCCGGGTGGTGAGGTGTGGGCTGTAGGGAGTGGGAATAGATGAGGGGCGCGGTTGGCGCGCGGCGGTGCGCGGGAAGAACGTGAGCTGAAACTGTGCTGTTGCCTTTCCTACATCCCACAACCTCCGCCCTCCACCCCTCTGTCCAGCACCGCTCGTAGCCCTGCCAGGCAGTCAGCCCGGTACTGGGCCAGATCGGGTTCGGGGTCGGCCAGGAAGCGCACACTCAGGCCCTCCACGATGGCGCGCAGCAGGCGGGCGCGGCCTGGGGCGCCGGTTTCGCCCGCCAGACGGGCCAGTTCCAGGTCCACGGCTAGGGACTCTTTTAAAAAGGCGCGCTGCACGGCCATGAGTTCAGGGTCGCGGGTGGCGGCGGCCAGAAAATCCAGGGACACCGTGTAAAACCGGCGGGTGTTCTCGACGCCGTAAAACTGGTTCTCAACGTAGGCGCGCAGCTTGTCGTCGGGGGTGGTGGCCTGCCGCACGGCGCGGCGGGTGGCCACGGCAATCGTGCGCGAGAACCGGCGCATCACGGCGCCCAGCAGCCCCGCGCGGCTGCCGAAGTGGTAAACCAGCGTGCCCCGGCTGACCCCGGCGTGGGCGGCGATGTCGGCCAGCGTCACGTCGGCGTAGCCCCGCTCGTAGATGGCCAGGTACGCGGCCCGTTCCAGGGCGGCGCGGCGGGCGCGGTCCTGAATGGGGTTGACCTTGCGCGCCATGCCGCCCAGCATCCCGGAGGCCAGGGGGCGGCGTCAACCAGCCTGGGGCAGACCGCGTGCTGACTTGTCTGGTTTGGCTGTGAGGCAGGTGCAACTGGCAGAAGGCCCTTGACCTATGTGATCGGCTCACCGGCTGATGTCTGTGCTGATTGGTGATCGTCTGTGGGGTTGAACGCGCACTGGCAATGCGCCGCAGGCTGGGCCGGGCTGGCAGAAGGGTGAAGCAGAGCGAGCAGCCACAGCAATAGGGGAGGCGATGGGGGGCATGAGTGTGTCCTGATAACAGAGCCCTGCCGGATGACCTCATTCACCGCAACCCAGCCGAACGCTTTGACGTGAGCTTCTGCCTTTGATGCCCCACACGTTCCGGGCTCTGCCTCAAGGCGTACCTGCTCTCTGGCCTGGGTCTCGCCGTCTTATCCCCCCAGCCGGGTCAAGAGCCCCACCAACCCGGTGACCAGCAGCGCCGCCAGCCCCATGCCCACCGAGGCCGCCGCGCCACTCTGCGCGTGTTCCTCGCGTGCCCGCGCAGTGCCAATGCCGTGGGCCACCGAGCCCAACCCCACGCCGCGGGCCAGTGGGTGCCCCACACCCAGCCGGGTCAGGACTGACGGCAGCACCAGTGCACCCACCAGGCCTGACAGCACGGCCAGCGTGGCGGCCAGGGCAGGAGGCGCGTGGGTCAGCGGCGCCAGTTGCAGGGCCACTGGGCTGGTGGCGGGGGCGGTCAGCAGGGCACGCTGGGCCTCTGGGGCCAGGTTCAGCAGGTGGGCCAAACCAGCGTCGGCGGCCACGGCCAGTCCGGTGCCGAGCGCTCCCCCCAACCCCAGCGCCCGCCACTGCCGCCGCAGCAGCGCCCGGTGCCGGTAGAGTGGCGCGGCCAGCGCCACCACCGCCGGGGCCAGCAAGCTGGTCAGGGGCTGCACGGCCTGCGCGTAGTGGGCGTAGGGCACAGCCAGAACCAGCAGCGCGCCGGCCACCAGCAGGGTCGCCACCAGGGTGGGGTTGGTCAGCGGTGTTTTAGCGCGGGACTGAGCCAGGACGCCCACCCCAAACGCCAGCAGCGTGAGGGCCAGCCAGAGCATTACTCTTCCGGCCGCAGCAGGCGCGTGGCCAGCAGGCCAGCCGCGCCAGCCCCCAGCAGCAGCCCGGCGGTCAGCACCAGCAGCCACAGGCCCCACGCCGCGCCTGCACCCAGAAACTGAATGAAGCCAACCGTGGCGGGCACGAACAGCAGCCCCAGCACGCTCAGCAGGCCGTCGGCGGCGTCCTCGATCCAGTGCAGGCGCACCAGCCTCAGCGCCAGAGCGGCCCACAACAGTGCCAGCCCCAGCACTGGGCCGGGCAGCGGCAGCTTCAGCCCGCTGGCCAGGGCCTGGCCGGCTGCGGCAAACGCCAGCAGCACGCCCAGGCCCAGGACAAAGCGCGCTGGGGCCGGCACAGGCGCTCCTTTAGCCCGCGCTGGGGCCAGCGGCCGGCGCCTGACCGCTCAGACGGGCCAGCATGCCGCGCACGACCTGTTTGGCGTGGCGGGCCACCTGCGGCATGAACTCGCGGTAATCCACCTGGGCGTCCTGGTCGGCGGTGTCGCTGACCGAGCGGATGACCACAAAGGGCACGCCCGCCTTGGCACACACCTGGGCCACCGCCGCGCCCTCCATCTCGGCGCAGGCGGCGCCAAAGGCGGTCCACAGGCGCCCGACCTCGTCTCGTGAGGCGATGAACTGATCGCCGCTGGCCACCCGGCCTTCCAGGGCGCGCACGCCCGGCACCTCCCCGGCGGCTTCCAGGGCCACCGCACGCAGGATGGGGTCGGCGGCCCAGGACGGCGTTTCGCCCGGCACGGTGCCGATGGGATAGTTCAGCGCCGTCACGTCCACGTCGTGCTGCACGCAGTCGGTGCTCACCACGATGTCCCCGACCTTCAGGTCCGGGTGAACGCCGCCGGCCACGCCGGTAAAGATGATGCGGGTGGCCCCCTGGGTCAGCAGGTAGGTGGTCGTCATGGCAGCGTTCACCTTGCCGATCCCGCCGCGCGTCAGCAGCACCGGCACGCCGTCCAGGGCGCCCCGGTGCAGGGTCACGCCGGGAAAGGTCAGGTCTTCGCGGGCCTGCAAGTCGGCCAGCAAGACCTCAATTTCTTCGTCCATCGCACCGATAATCGCCAGCATGGCGCCCAGCATACTGTGGGCCGCCCCCGCCTTTCCTCAGACAGCGGGCGTATGCTCGGCGCATGACGGACGCCCCTCCGCCGGTTCTCGACCCGCGCGACACGCTGGACCAGGCCGCCCTGCGCCACCCGGATTCGTTCAAGTGGACGCTGCACCCCGAAGACGTGATTCCGCTGTGGATTGCCGACATGGACTATCCGGTGGCGCCGCCCATCGTGGCTGCGCTGGAAGACCGCCTGAAGCATGGTCTGGGCTACGCGCAGCTGATGGGCGACCCAGCCCTGAAAGCGGCCCTGAGTGAGAAGCTCGCTGGTCAGGGTCTGGGCGACCTGCCCGAAGGAGGCATCACCTTTTTGCCGGGCGTGGTGCCGGGCATCTACGCCGCCGTTCACGCCCTGACCAGCCCCGGCGAGCCGGTGGTCACGATGACCCCCATCTACCACCCCTTTCACCTGAGCATCACCGATCAGGGGCGCCGGGTGGCGGGGGTGCCGCTGCGCGAGACGGGCGCCGGCTACGAGATCAACTGGGCGGCGCTGGACGCGGCCTCACGCGGGGCGCGGCTGCTGCTGCTGTGCCATCCACACAACCCCACTGGGCGCGTGTGGACCGCCGATGAACTGCGCCGGCTGCGCGAGCTGGTGCTGGCGCGCGACCTCTTCGTGATGAGTGACGAGCTGCACGCCGACCTGCGCTTTACCGGTGAACCCTTTGAGGCCTTTGCCGCTGACCCGCGCGTGCAGAGCCGCACCCTGACCCTGACCGGGCCGTGCAAGGCGTACAACACGGCGGGGCTGGGCATCGGCGCGATGGTCAGCCACAACGCGGCCCTGGTGGCGCGGGTGCGCCGGGCAGCGGGCGGCCTGATGGGCCACGAAAGCGCCCTGAGCGTGACCATGTGGCGCGCCGCGCTGAAAGAGGGCGGCCCCTGGCTCTCGGAAACCCTGGCTTACCTGCGCAGCAACCGCGACTTTCTGGTCGAGTACATGCACACCCACTGGCCCTGGGCGCGCGTGCAGGCCCCCGAGGCGACCTACCTGGCCTGGCTGGACCTGCGCGCCCACCCCCGCGCGGGCGACATGCAGGCGTTCTTGCTGCAAGAAGCGCGCGTCGCGGTCCATGACGGCCCCATCTTTGCCCATGAGGCGCACAAGGCCCAGTACCAGGGCTTCGTGCGCCTGAACTTTGCGACCAGCCGGGCGCTGCTCACCGAGGCGCTGGAACGGATGACCGTAGCGTTTGGTCAGTAGGCAGTGGGGCGTGGGCAATGGGCCGGGGGCTGTGCCGCCCTTTACGTCCCACCCTCCACGTCCTGCGTCAGCCCGCGCAGGGCCTCAATGAGGGGGCGCAGGCGTTCGCGGCGCACCTTCAGGGCCGCGCGGTTGACGATCAGGCGGGCGCTGGAATGAAACAGCACGTCCACTTCCTCCAAGTGGTTGGCCCTGAGGGTGCTGCCGGTCTGTACGAGGTCCACCACGGCGTCGGCCAGGCCGGTCAGGCACGCCAGCTCAATATTGCCGCTGAGCTTGACAATCTCGGCCGGGATGCCGCGCGCGTTCAGGTAGGCGCGGGCGGCGCGGGGGTACTTGGTGCCCACCCGCGAGATGTCGCCCGAGGCCCCGACCTCTCGAATCAGGGACAGGCGGCACCCGGCAAAGCGCAGGTCCACCGGTTCGTAGACGGCCCGGCCAGATTCCAGCAGCACATCCTTGCCCACGATGCCTGCGTCGGCCACGCCCAGGTCTACGTAGACGGGCACGTCCTGATTGCGCAGTTCCAGCACAGTGACGCCCGGAAATTCGTGGCGCAGGGCGCGGGACTTTTCGGGAACGGTCAGCGGCAGGCCCGCGCGCGCCAGCAGGGCCACGGCTTCTTCCAGAATGCGGCCCTTGGGCAGCGCCAGGGTCAGGTGCTGCGGGCCGTGGGTGGGGGCTGGGGTCATGCGTTCACCGCCGTAAATTCGGCGCCGGCCGGGCCACTGCTGACCCAGCGCTCAATGCCGCGTGCGGCGCAAAAGGCGCGCAGCTGCGCTTCGTCGTCGGTCCAGGCCAGTTCGGCGTAGAGCCCCTGGGCGCGGGCCACCTGGGCGGCCGTCAGGTCCAGGGCCAGCACCACCTCTGGCTCGGGGGGCAGGCTGGGCGCCAGGGCGCGCATCAGGCGCTCCAGGCCCAGGGCGAACCCGGCGCCGGGCAGGGCGCCGCCGTCCAGAGCGTACCGGCCGCCGCCCAGCACCGGCTGGTTGATGCCCGCCGCATAGGCCCGGAAGGTCAGGCCCGTGTAGTAGCCGTAGCGGCGGCTGACGCCCAGGTCAAACAGCAGCGGCCCGCCGTAGCGCGCGGCGACCACCCGCAGGTGGGCCACCGCTTCGCGCGCCCGCTCGCCACCGGCCAGCGCCTCGGCGGCGTCGAGCACCTCGGGGCCGCCGTAGAGGTCGGTCAGGGCGTGCAGGGTGCGACGGGTATCGGCGTCCAGACTGAACTGCCCGGCCAGCAGTTCGACATCGGCGCCACTTTTGCGGTCCACCGCGTCGTGCAGGGCGGCGCGCGCCGGGCCGTGGAGGCCGGCGTCTTCCAGCACGGCGTCCACGTAGCCGGGATAGCCCACTTCCAGCTGCGCCCCCACCCCCACCGCATCCAGGGCGGCGGCAGCCAGGTGCAGCAGTTCAGCGTCACTGGCCGGCGTCGCCACGCCCAGCAGCTCCACGCCCAGCTGGTTAAATTCGCGCAGGCGGCCCAGTTCGCTGCTCAGGGCGCGCAGCCACAGCCGGCCGCTGTACTGCAGCCGCAGCGGATACGGCCCTTGCGGGAAGCGGGTACGGGCCAGGCGCCCCACCGCCGTCGTGAATTCGCTGCGCAGCGCCAGCACCTGCCCGCCCGAATCAATCAGCTTGAAGGCCAGGGCGTCTTGCGGATGCTGGGGCGCCGCGTATTCCAGGGCTGGGACCTCCACGCCCCGGTAGCCCCAGCGGCTGAAGCAGGCCGACAGCTGCGCGCGAATGGCCTCACGCTGCGCCCACTCGGGGGGCAACACGTCGCGCGTGCCTTCGGGAATGGCCGCCAGACGCGGCGCGGCGGGGTCGGTGGGGACGGCAGAATTCACGCCGGGCATTGTAGGGCGGGCGAGTGGAGCGGGGGTCAGGCCGTCAAGACGGGTGGGACAGGACGGTGTGCTGCAGGTACCGCCCCTGACGCCTGGCCTCTTCCACCGCCGCTGTTCCCGGCGGCCTCTATACTGCTCCCTGTATGCGTCTGCCCGCCCTTGCCCTGCTGGGCGCCGCCCTGAGCCTGACACTGGGCGGCTGCGCCCGCACCACCGACACCTTCAAGCCGCGCATCTCGGTGACCAGCGGCGCAGGCAACGGCGGCACCAGCGCCCGCTTTCTGATTCAGGGCTACGTGCTGGACGATGTGGGCGTCACGCAGATCACGGTGGACGGCAAGCCCATTTCCATCCAGCCGGGCAGCAACAAGATTGCCCGCTTTCAGTTTCAGGCAGTCCTGAGTACCCCCACCGGCCGCTACACCATCGCTGCCCAGGATGCGGCGGGCAACACATCCAGCCTGGTCCTGCCCGTCAGCGTGGACCCCACGCGCCCGGTCATCAAGGTCACGCGCTTTGAACGCAGCGGCACCGTGATTCGTGTGGCCGGCACCGTGACGGACAACGTGCGGGTGGCACAAATCACGGTGGACGGCAACCGCCTGAACATCACGCCAGGGCAGAGCGTGGAGTTTTACGCCGAGACCACCGGCATCTGGGCCGATATTCAGGCCATTGATACAGCCGGCAACCGCACCGCCCTGCGCGCCCGGTAATGCCTGAAGGCAGAGGGACGGTTCAGAGGGGTGACGTGAAATGGACTGGCCCATTCAAAGGCTGTTGTGGTTCATCCGGTTAGCCTCGACACTGGATTTGAGTCCCATAGGCAAATGAATTGGTCTCGCCTCAAAGACAGCATTGAGCAGATGAACCAGTAGGGTCAGCCGGCAGGCGGCACAGGCTCACCAGCCGGCCACCTGCTGCGGCCTCCGTCCACTTTCATAATCTCCGGGACACCGCCGGAGGTTTCTCCAAGGCCCGGAAGTCCATTCTTTTGCCCCTCTTCTGAGAAGCTCTCCGAGCCTGCGGTGCCGCTGTCCAGGTCTGGTCGGAAAGACGTTGCAGTACGTTCCGGAATTTTCTGGACACCGTATGGAATCCGCTGAGGTCTGCCCAGGAGCCGGCCGCCCGATTTTCCCGTGGTGCCGGTCAACCGCGCCTGCCGCCACGGTGTCTGTGCCTTCGCCGCCCTAGCCTGCCAGGGATGCCGCGCGTTCCTGAAGTGTTCTCTGTGCCTGACACCCTCGCGGAAGTTACGCGCCGCCTGGTGGCGGCCTATCTGCCGGACGGCGCGGCGCCGCCCCGCACCCGCCAGCCGGACCTGCTGAATGAACTGATTCGCACCATCCTGGGTCAGCAAAACACCCGTGAGGCCGCTGACCGTCAGTTTCGTGCGCTGCGGGCGGCCTATCCAGCCTGGGAAGCGGCGTTGCTGGACGGTCCAGACGGCATAGAAACCACCCTGAAGGATGCGGGTGGTGGCCTGCACCGGGCCAAAGCGGCCCACCTGTACGGCCTCCTGACGGCCCTGGCCGAGCGCGCCCAGGCAGGTGGCCACTCCTTGGGCCTGGGCGACCTGGTCGGCTTGACGGACGAGCAGGCCCGCGCCGCCCTGGAAAGTCTGCCGGGGGTGGGCCGGCACACTGCCAGCCTGCTGCTGCTGTTTGATCTGCACCGCGCCGCCATGCCGGTCGAGGGCAATCTGGACCGGCTGGCGCGGCGCCTGGAGTGGGTGCCGGACGCCTGGAGTGCCGCGCGCGTCACGCGCTGGTACGACGCGGTGACGCCGCGCACGGCCCCCGACCGTCTGGCCCTGCATGTCGCCGGGGTGCGGCATGGCCGCGCCACCTGCACCGCCCGCCACCCGCGCTGCGACCGCTGCGTCCTGCAGGGGCTGTGCCCCTCGGCGGCGCTGCTGGGGCCGAAGTCCGAGGGCCGGCCGTTATCCTCGGAGGCAGATGACGACGTTTTCTTCTGACCTCCTGGCCCCTGAGCAAAGAGCCGCCGAGCGGCTGGCGCGCGAGGCCGGCGCGCTGCTGCTCTCGCACCTGCGCGCGGGCCTGACCGTGGAACACAAGACCAGCGCCGACGACCCGGTCACCGCTGCTGACCGCGAGGCCTCTGCGCTGATTACGCGCAGCCTGGCGCAGGCTTTTCCGGATGACGGCCTGCTGTCAGAAGAGGAGGCCGACAGCCCCGAGCGCCTGACCCGTAGGCGGGTCTGGATCATTGACCCCATTGACGGCACCAAGGAGTTTTCCACCGGCAGTCCCGACTACTGCGTCAGTATCGGCCTGGCCGTAAACGGTGAGGCCGTGCTGGGCGTGGTCTATGCCCCCGCCACCCATGAGCTGTTTGTGGGGGTAGTGGGTGCCGGCGTGACCCTGAATGGTCAACCCGTGCCCCCGGCGGCGGCTGGCCCGGAGTGGCGGGTGGCGGTGTCGGACACCGAGCACAGCCGCGAACTGCACGCTGTGCCGCTGCCCGGCATGGTGCCCAGCGGCAGCATTGCCCTGAAGCTGGCCCGCATTGCCGCTGGTCAGGCCGACGTGACCTTTACCATGTCGCCGCGCAGCGAGTGGGATATTGCCGCCGGGCACGCTCTGCTGCGCGCCGCTGGGGGCGACCTGCGCCGCCGCGACGGGCGCCCGGTTCGCTACAACCAGCCGCGCCCGCACATCGAGCAGGGGCTGATCGGTGGGCAACCCGGCGCCCTGGCGTGGCTGGACGGCGCGCTGAGCGCCCACCGCCTGCCCACCGCCCACCTGGGGCTGACCCCTGCCGACCCGGCCTGGTCATTGCTGGGCGCAGCGGATCAGGAGGCACTGGCGGAGCACCCTGGCGTGTTCATACGCCATGCCGGGGGCGAGGTGCTGGCGCTGCTGGTCATGGACCTGCCGACCCGCCGGGTCGAGCGCGCGGAGGGCGACGCCTTTCATCTGGAGCGGCTGACCCGTGACGTGACCCGCGCGCTGGGCACGGTGCAGCCGGGGCCGGAGGCGAGCCCTCCACGTGACTGAAGCCGCGCCAGGAGTGCCGCGCGTGAGCCTCAAGCCGGTGCTGGACTTCACGCCGCCGGAGTGGCGCGCGCTGCACGGATTTTTTCGCAGCCGCGAACTGGCCGACTGGAACGACGCCCGGCCCATCCGCATGCCGGAATGGCTGTTTCGCCGCGTCATGCAGGACGAGGAACGTACCGGCGAGCGCGCTGGCTTCGGCGTGCTGGACGAGGCCGGCCAGCTGATCGGCAGCGCCGAACTGTACGACCTGCGCCCGCCGCCCCCGCTGACCCCCACCGCCGCCACCCTGGGCGTCATGATTGGGCTGCCGGCGCTGTGGGGGCAGGGCTACGGCCGCGCCGCGGTGGGAGCGCTGGTGCGCTGGGCCTTTGAGGAACGCGACACGCCGCTGACCCGTATTCGCCTGACGACCTTTGCCCACAACCGCCGCGCGCAGCGGGCCTTCGCCGCCTGCGGTTTTCACGAGGTGGGCCGCACCACTCGCCCCGGCCGCACCGACGTCCATATGGAGCTGACCCGGCAGGCCTGGCTGACAGCGCAGGGCGAGGCTGGTGAGAGTTGACGAGCAGGGTCTGGGGACCCTGATACAGCACTCCGCAGCCTGAACGAGTTTCATACCGACGCGGCTTCAGTCGTTTGCACACATGATGGAATCCGGGCGAAGTTGGAAAGCGGCATAGCAGCCTCGGAGCGCTTCGCAGCAGGGCGTGAGGAAGAAAAACCGGGTTGACGGGCGTGGCGTTGACACGTCGATTCTCTTCCGATGTGTCAACGAAGCAGACGGAATCTGTCTCTCATAAGAGCGAGAACTGACAGCGGGGTCCCGAGAGAGATGGACGGTGCCCAGGTGTTCAGGTGTCGTGCCCCTGAAGTCTTGAGCGCCGGTTGAGGTTGCTCTGCGGCGCCTGAGGAACGGGGCAAAATACGGGACATGCGTGTTCTTGTTCCCGACCTGCCCGAATTCCGTGCCCTGGCGGCCCACGATGAGGGCGGCGTCCCTGGCGTGGACCTCGCGTTCTATACCCGTACCGAGGTGCCTGAAGGGGCGGCGGACGGCGCGGTGCTGTGGCTGACTGGCCCGGACACCCGCGCCCGGTTGCTGGCGGCGCCGGGACTGACCTGGGCGCTGACCCTGACGGCGGGCATCGAGCATGTGCAGGGGCAGTTGCCAGAGGGGGTGGCACTGTATAACGCCAGCCGCCTGCACAGCCACGCGGTGGCGGTACACGCGCTCGCCGGCATGCTGGCAGCGTCACGCGGCCTGCACCTCTTCCGGGACGCTCAGGCCCGCCGCGAGTGGGCGCCCCCGCCTTCGCCGGGGCAGTCGGGGCTGGCCACCCTGGACAGCGCGCGGGTCGTGCTGTGGGGACACGGGCACATTGGCCGCGAGTTGGAGGCGGTGCTCACGCCGCACGGCGCCGAGGTCAGCGGGATTCGCAGCGACACCTCTGAAGCCGAGCGCGACGAACTGCTGTCGCAGGCCGACTGGGTGGTCCTGCTGCTGCCGCAGACGCCAGAGACAAAGGGCATTGTGAACGCCGATGTGCTGGCCCGGCTGAACCCCAGCGCGTGGCTGTGCAACGTGGGGCGCGGCGGCCTGGTCGTCACGGCCGACTTAGTGGCGGCGCTGGAGGCTGGCCACCTGGGCGGCGCGGTGCTGGACGTGACCGACCCCGAGCCGCTGCCCGCTGACCACCCGCTGTGGACCCTGCCAAACGTCATTCTGACCCCCCACATTGCCAGCACCACCGCCGACCTCGTGGCGCGAGGTGCCGCGCTGACCCGCGACTTTCTGATTGACCTGCAACAGGGCCGCGACCCCGAAGGCCGCGTGGAGCCGGGCCAGGCGTACTGATGGCGGCCCAGCCGCTGCTGCGTGACAGGTGATATGGGTAGTCCCGGTGCTTGAGCGGCTTTCTGGTCAGACGCGTGGACCCACTGCTGCCCGTCTGGCGTGCCCTTACACTGGACCGACAGTTGACGCCCCTGCTGGACCTAGTGACCGGGGAAGCGCTCCTAAAGTGTGGCCCCTCCCGCTGGGGACGCCATCCCGTCAAGGCTGGGCGTGAGGAGGCCGCCCTGACCCGGAGTTCCCCGGCCTAGCCCGCCGCCTGCGCCCGCACAGTTTGCTATGTCCCCCGGTGGCCCTGAGGTGACGCCCCGAGTGACCCGCTTGGACAGTCAGCACCAGCAGCAAGGCTGGCGGCTGTGGCGCTGGACGCTAAGGTTTGGTGTGCTGGGGGTGCTGTTGGTGGTGTTGCCCATGCTGACGGTTGGGCGCTCTGGTCAGGTGGTTGCGTTTGGGGTGATGTACGCCACCCGGCTGGCCTTGGTGGTGCTGTACGGCGCGCTATTGGTAGTGACGGGGCGGCGCTGGCGCTGGCTAAGTCTGCCCCTGATTCTGCTGCCCGAGATTCTGCCGTTTGGCCTGATCAGCCTGGCTGGGTTGCTGATGGGTCTGGCCGAGGTTCGCCGGCATCTGAAGGTTACGGGGCCTGACAGCCGCTGCCAGTTCCATTGAGGGGCCACCAACGCCCCTCAACCACGCTGAGTTCCGCTGGGAGACGGACCCGGATTCAATCGTCTACAAAAACGCTTGAATTCGGGCGAACTTGAAAAGCTGCGCCGCAGTGCGAAGGAGAGCAACACAGGTTCCGGGCGTGAGATATGCCACCCGGCGCTCTCCCGGTTTGCCAGAGAAACAGACGGAAGCTGTATGAGCGTGGCCGGAGGCCAGAGGTGGCCACACCTGGGTTACGCCAGCGCTGGAATCTCCAGCTCGCTCCTTGGTTCTGCCAGCGGGGCCGTTGGCTATCGCCGCAGCCGCCCTCTACCGGTTCTTACCTTAGGCGTCAGCGCCTCTCCGGCCTCTACTCTCAGCTCAGCTGTACAGCGGGACGCTTCTTCGGGACGGGCTTTAGGGGCGGCAGGTCGCGGGTGTGGTCTTCAATCAGCCCGCCGCCCAGCAGGCGCGGTCCGGCGTACAGCACGGCGCTCTGGCCAGGGGCCACGGCAAACTGAGGCTCAGCAAAGGCCAGCTCAAAGCCGTGCTCATCGGCCCGCACCACGCGCGCTTTGACAGGCGCCGTGCGGTAGCGCACCTGCACCTCTAGCTCCTGCGGCAATTCGGCTAGGTCCACCAGATAGTTCGCGCTGCTGGCGCGCAGCCCTGGCCACAGGCACTCGTCGTGGTCGCCCACCCAGACCGTGTTGGTGGCCGGGTCCAGGTGAACCACATGCCGGACGCGGTGGGTCTGGTACAGGCCCAGACCCTTTTTCTGGCCCAGGGTGTAAAACTGAGTGCCCAGGTGTTCGCCCACGACCTCGCCGCTGGCAATCTCGCGGATGTAGCCCTGGGCCTGGGGCAGATGCTCGGCCACAAAGTCCTGCACCTTGCCCGGCACGAAGCAGATGTTTTGGCTTTCGGGTTTGCGGGCGGTCAGCAGGCCGCGTTCCTCCGCAATTTCACGCACGCGCGGCTTTTCCAGCTCGCCCACCGGAAACAGAATGTACGGCAGCGCGTCGCGCGGGGTGCCCCACAGGAAATACGTCTGGTCCTTGCGGGGGTCGTCGCCCCGCCAGAACTCCACCTCGCCCGCCGCATTTTCCACGCGCTTTACGTAATGCCCGGTCGCCACGTAGCGGCAGCCCAGCATCTTGGCTTTTTTCACCAGCTCGTCAAACTTGACCTTGGTGTTGCAGTTCACGCAGGGATTGGGCGTGCGCCCCTTACTGTATTCATCCAGAAACGGCCCGACGATGTGGCGCTGAAACTGCTCGCGGTAATCCAGCAGGTAAAACGGCACGCCCACCTGTTCGGCCACGCGCCGGGCCTCATAGGCGGCGTCGGGCGAGCAGCAGGTGTCGAACGTGTCCACCCGCTTGTCGTCGGGCCAGAAACGCATCATGGCGCCCACCACCTGATAGCCCTGGTCCTTGAGCAGCGCCGCCGTCACGCTGCTGTCCACCCCGCCGGACATGGCGCACAGCACGCGCTCCCCGGCGGCTGTGGCAGGAGAGGGAACCGGCTGGGGCAGAGGGGCAGGCGCGCTCATACAGCCGGGCAGCTTAGCAGAGGGCCGCAGAACCCGGAGTGAGGTGCGCGGCAATTGCCAGCCGGGCGGCCTTCATCTTGTGCCCGGTTCGTCTGACAAAGCGCAGTCAGGAAGCGGTTGCAAAAGCAGAGCCCGAAAAACCCTCACCCAGACAGCAACTGGCCCCTCTGCCTTCATCCTCGAACCCTGAGTCCAGCGTGACGAGGGTGTGAGAAGGCGCGGCTATAGTTGCCCCATCTCGCTCCGGACCCTCCAGACGAGAAGAGGCGATGAAACGCGTTCTGTATCCGGGCACCTGGAACGCGCCGAGCCAGTGGTGCGACCGGCTTTTCCACGCTGTTTCTGTCTCAGGCAGGCCAGCGATAACTGCCAAGACCCTGCGTCTGGCAAGGAGTTTCCCCATGCGTAAATTTTCTGTGCTGGCCCTGACCACCCTGCTGCTGCTGCCCTCTGCCCTGGCTGAGACCTCGACCGGCGACACCTACGACCGCGCCTCCATGACGGTCACCGCCAGCGGCGCCTACGGCGAGGCCGTGAACTTTGAGGTGCCCGACACAGCCCTGAATCTGGACGCCTCGGCCTTGCGGCCCGGGGCCACCTACACCATCAGCGTGCCAGTCACCAACACGACCGACCGGCCCATCGTGGTCACCGGCACTTCGGCGGTCACGGGCAGCTACCAGGGGAACGTGATCGTGACGGCCGTCACGGGCAGCCTGACCCTGGCCCCCGGCGGCACGGGCGAGCTGCAGTACACCATCGGCCTGCCCAGCGACGCCGCCATTTCGGCGACGGCGGGCAAGACCGTCACCGTGACCTTCAGCCTGGAAGGCACGAGCGACTACAGCTGAGGGGCGGGCGCGCCGGGCGGCTCTGGTCCCGGCGCGCCACCTCATCCGGGCTCCGGTTGACTCGTTGGCAACGACGACTCCATCCGACCACAGAGAGAAAGACGGGTTCCGGGCGTGGAGGTTGCACATCGGTGCTGTTGCGATGTGGTGGCGTTCCAGCCGGAAGCCGTAAGGAAAGCCATGAAACGATTCCTCCTGGTTCTTTGCTGTCTGGGCGGCGCGCAGGCACAGTTCTCGGCGCCGCCTGTGGGCATTACGGTCAAAGAAGGCGCCGCCCCCAAACTGGAGGTGGCGCGCACGCTTGCGGTGCAGCCGGCGGCGCTGGCCCTGCGGCTGGCTCCCGGCCACAGCGCCGGCATGCTGACCTTTTCGGTCCTGAGCCCCGTGAATGCCGAGGTGCGCGTGCGCGCCAGTGACGCCCGCCTGACACCGCGCCAGGCGGGCGACGAGCGCCTGATCCTGAGTGCCAACACCCTGCAAAGCGTGACCCTGCTGGCAACGGCCCCGCATTCAGGCGTGCTGTCGTTCCTGAACAGCGAAGGGCAGGTGGTGGCCTCGGCCCCGTACACGGTGGCGGCGGCCAAAACGGTGAACCAGTCGCTGTCTCTCAACTATTCGCCCTCATCCAGCCGCGCCAGCATGAATTATGGAATCAGTGGCGTGCCCCAGTCGCCGCTGGACCTGCGCTGGAACGCCTCGGTGAACCTCAGCGTGGACACCAAGACGGGGCAGGTCGGCGGCGGCGTGGGCGTCAATATGTCGTGGTAGGGGCGCACGGCTGGGGGTGACACAGACGGCCACTGGCATCGTCTGCGCCGCCGTCTCGCGGCCGTCCGTCGTTTCTTCCGTTCCCCCTGCTGTACAGCAGTTTAAGTCTGCTCGGCTTTCACCAGGGAAAAGGCCCGGTTCTACCGGAGCCCGTAAGACAGACGCGGTAGGCTGGGCGCATGCGCCTGTGGCCTGCCGCTCTTGTTCTGGCTTCTGCGGCCCTGGCCGCGCCCCTGACGGCGTATGGCAACGCCCGCTTTGGCTACCTTGTGGCCGCGCCGGCGGGCCTACTGGCCCAGCGCCCACCCGACAACGGCGACGGCCAGAGCTGGCAAAGTGCCGACGGGCAGGTGAAGGTCAGCGTCTGGGGCAGCCACGCGCCGGGCGTGCTGAATCAGGCCACCCCGGCCGCCTGGATAACCCACTCAGCGCAGAGCTGGCGGGAGCAGGGTGCGCGCCTGACCTACCGCCGCCTGCTGCCCGGCGCGTTTGTCCTGAGCGGCTTTCAGAAAGACGGGCGCATCTTCTATCAGAAAGTGCTGGTCAGAAACGGGGAAGAGGCGGCGGTGCTGGTGGTCTATCCGGTCGCGCGGCGGGCCGTCTGGGACAGGGTCGCCGCGCAGGTGGCCAGCACGCTGCGCTGGGGGCGGTAGGTCACGGTTTCCAGCCGGGCGGGCGCAACAGGTAGTTCAGGCGCTCGCGCCAGCCGCGTGCGTGCCGAACGTCGCGCCACAGGGCCGCAAATTCATGGAAGGCCACGCCGACGGGGTTATGAGTGTGAATGTTCTGCACCAGCCCGTAGCGCACCCGCTCGGTTTCAGGCTGAAAGGTGCCCAGCAGGCGGTCCCAGAGCATCAGGATGCCCGCGTAATTTTTATCCAGATACACGTCGTTGCTGCCGTGGTGGGCGCGGTGGTGGCTGGGGGTGCTGAACACGTACTCAATCAGGCGGGGCAGGCGCCCCACGCGCTCGGTATGAACGAAGAACTGGTACAGCAGGTTCCACGACTGGGCCAGCAAAATCATCCACGGCTCGAAGCCCAGCAGGGCCAGCGGCAGCCAGAAGGGCAGCGCGGTCATGGGCACCCAGGTCTGGCGCAGCGCCGTGGACAGGTTGTAATGCTGGCTGGAATGGTGAACGACGTGGCTGGCCCAGAACAGGCGCACCTCGTGGCTGATGCGGTGAAACCAGTAGTAGGCGAAGTCGTCCAGAAAGAACAGCAGGACCCACACCCACCAGGCGCCCGGCGGCAGCCGCAGCGGGGTTAATTCGTACAGCGCGGCGTAGATGGTCACCACCACGCCTTTCCAGACCACGTTGATAAGCAGATTGCCCACGCCCATGCTCAGGCTGGTGGCAGTGTCGCGCAGAGCGTAGCCCTTCTTGGGGTCGGTGCCGTCCCCATCATGGTCGTCCCGCAGAAAATAGTAGGCGGCCCACTCGATCAGCAGTGACAGCACGAAGATGGGCACGGCCTTTTGCAGCAGGTCAACCACGGGCCGCCTCCTGCCACAGTGCCACGCTGTCCAGCGCGGTGGTCAGGGCCACCTGGCGCGCGGCGGCTGGTCCCAGTGCCAGGGCGGCGTGCAGGGCGCGGTAGTGGTCACGGGCGCGCTCGCGGGCGGCGGGGGCGGCGAAGTACAGCGGCCCGGCCCGCCCGTAGACCTCATGAAAGGCGCCCAGCAGCAGCGGCGCCAGAGGATTGCCGCTGCCCTCGGCGGCCAGGTGCTGCACCGTCCAGTCAAAGGCAGTGAAGTCCTCGGGGGCTTCGGTGGCCGGGGGGGCGGCCAGGTGGGCCTGCAAGCGGGCCGGGTCGCGCACAGCGGCCATCCAGTGCGGCAGCAGCGCGGCGCGCAGGTCCAGCAGCTGCGGCACCAGGTTGCCCAGGTCGCCCGTGCGCGAGAGGTGGGCCAGAACCCGCAGGCCCCCTTCTTCCGGGTGCCGCACGCGGGTGGGTTTTCCCTGGCGAATCTCCAGCAGGCCGTCTCTGGCCAGGCGCTGAAGGGCTTCGCGCAGGGTCGGGCGGGTGACGCCCAGGCTGGCAGCCAGTTCGCGCTCGGCGGGCAGCAGGCTGCCGGGTGGGTAGGTGCCGTCCAGTAGGCGCGACAGCATCGTGTCTTCAGCGTGCAGGGCGGGGCGCAGGGGCAGGGTCATGGGCGGGCCTCCAGAGGATTCAACAGAGTGGTCAGTGGTCTGACCAGTTTGGGCTGACCTTTGCGGCCTGTCAAGCGGGGTCCATAAGACGAATTCCGTCTGCTTCGCTGACCGGGCGGGAGAGCGCGAATGACTCAACTCCACGCTTGGCGCCCGCTGTCCTCCTGCTCGCTGTTCTGTGCACCTCTCCGGGCCTCTTGCGCCGCTTTGGGAGTCCGCTTGGGTCTCACGGGTGGTGCAACCGGTTGCACTAGCGTCCGTACTACACTCGCCGCGTGACGATTCCCGACTCTGCCCTGCATGCCGCAGCCCAGACCTACGGCACGCCCCTGTACGTCTATGACGCCGCCGAACTGGACGCCGCCCTGGCCCGCGTGCGGGCGGCGTTCGGGGGCGCGCAGGTGTATTACGCCATGAAGGCCAACCCCAACCTGAGCCTGCTGCGCCGCCTGCACGCCTCGGGTGTGGGCTTCGAGTGCGTCAGTGCCGGAGAACTGGCCCGCGCCGCCCATGCCGGCGCAGGCGGCGAGCAGGTGCTGGTTAACGGTCCGGCCAAAACGGCCCAGGAATACGCCGAGGGCGGGCGGCTGGGTGCCACTTTCATTCTGGACCGGGAAGAGGAGGTGGGGCTGCTGCCCCCCGCCTCACGGGCGCTGGTGCGGGTCAACCCGGCCCTGAAGGTCAGCACGCACGACCACCTGGCCACCGGGGCCGCCAGCAGCAAGTTCGGGGTGACTCTCGATCAGGCGCCGCGCGTCCTCCAGGCCCTGCGGGACGCCGGGCACGAGGCCCTGGGGCTCCACGTGCATATCGGCAGCGCGATTCGGGACGCCGGGGACTTCACGGCTGCCTTCGCGCGGCTGAGCGCCCTGCGCCCGCACACGGGGCCACTGGCGGTGCTGGACGCCGGGGGGGGCTGGAGCCTGGACGCCGATCTACACGGCATCGCCCGTGCCGCCCACGAAGCCGCCGCCGCTTTCGGCGCCCGGCTATGGGTCGAACCGGGGCGCTATCTGGTGGCAGGGGCCGGCACGCTGCTGACCCGCGTGGTGGGCACTAAGGTCACGGGCCGCCCCTTTGCCCTGGTAGACGCCGGCATGACTGAACTGCTGCGCCCCATGCTGTACGGCGCGCAGCATCCGGTCCGGCCCCTGTGGTCGCGCCCTGGCACCGGCCCCTGGGACCTGGCTGGCCCCGCCTGTGAAAGCGGCGATCTGCTGGCGCGGGGCGTGCCGCTGGCGGCGCCGCAGCCTGGCGACCTCCTGGCCATTGACGAGGCTGGAGCCTACGGCGCCGCCATGAGCAGCACCTACCTGACCCGCCCGCGCCCCGCCGAGGTGCTGTACGAGGGTGGCGCGTGGAGGGTGATTCGCGGGCGCGAGACGTCGCAGGACATCTGGCGGTTAGAAGAGGACATGGTGTGAGGCTTTTTTCATGGCTGACAGGGGCTTTCTGGCCTGCTTCGCGCTAGGCTTGGCGGGTCATGATCGTCAAAGAGCTGGAACCGCAGCAGTTCACTGATCCCCTGCGCCGGGCAGGTTATGAGGCCGAGCGGCAGATGGCCTTTTATCTGAAAAGGGCCTTTGGTGAGGACCCGCGCAAATTCGTTTTTCATAATCTGCGTCTGGAGCGAAAAGGCGAGGTCGCGCAACTGGACCACCTCGTGCTGCACCGGTACGGCCTGGTGGTGGTTGAAAGCAAGAGTGTGGCGGGCCAGGTCAGCATCAACGAGCAGGGGGAATGGACCCGCTGGTGGAACCGCCAGGGGCGCGGTATGGCCTCGCCGGTCTTGCAGGCGCGGCGGCAACTTGATTTACTCCTGGCCCTGCTGACTGACCACACCACAGAGCTGATGGACCGCTCTTTGCTGGGCCTCAAGCAGCGGACCTTTTCAGGTGTCAGGCGGGACGTGCTGGTGGCTATTTCCGATGGGGGCCGCATTACCCGCAAGCGGGACGTGCCCGAACTGGTCAAGGCCGACCAGATCCCAGACCGCGTTAAGAGCCTTATTGAACGGGAGGCTGAAAAAACTTTCGGCACCTTCGGCCTGACCGAAGCAGAGCTGACGCGCATACAGGCGTTTCTACGCGCCCAGCACACTCCGGCTGAGGCCGCCCCCGAGCCGCCGCAGCGCTCTGCCTCTGGCGCGCCGGTTCGCACCTCGCAGGAGCGGCAGGCGCAGGCCCGCCCGCAGCCCCCGGTGAGGTGCCGCGACTGTCAGTCCACCCACCTCAGCGTGCAGTACGGCAAATACAGCTACTACCTGAAGTGCGGCGACTGTTCGGGCAATACGCCCGCCAAACCGGTCTGTGGCCAGTGCGGTCAGCCGGCCCGTCTCAGCAAGGCGGGGCTACAGTTCACGGCCACCTGTTCCGGCGGACACCGCTGGCCTTACTGGACAAACCCCGGCTGATCCGGACGCCGATTGAACCGAGCAGAATGCCGGGTGGAATCCGAGCGGACTTGGAAAGCTAGGCAGCAGGCTTGAAAAGCGCCGCAGGAGAGCGAGCAGGAACAGCTGCGGATTTCACGATATGGACGCGCAGACGGTGCCTTTCTTTGCTGTGCTGCAATGAAGCGGAACCCGCATGAGGAGGCTGCTCGTTGGCCCGGCTGGTGCAGGAGGCAGGGCCGTGCCACACCCGGTGCAGCTGTGCGCCTGACCCAGGCTTTCTGCTCTAGGTTCAGCCGCTACGGTGCCACACCAAAAGGGGACAGGGTGAAGTAACCCTGTCCCCAGCGGTGTCTCCCGCCAGCTGTTTCCCCTGTATTAGAAGCTGCCGCTGCCGCCCACGCGCACAGCCTGGTAGTACGCATAGGCCGCGCTGACGCAGGCCGGGCGGGCATACCAGCTCTTGGCCGCGCAGATGGTCTTCATGTTGGTGTGAAAGGCCTCGTCGGTGGTTTTGCGGTTGGCGTCGGTGCGCTGGTACACCTTGAGGTTGCGGTAGCCGAAGTCATGGACGTTGCATGCCGGGCGGAAATCCTCGCGGTAGCCCAGGCCCAGGCCGTCGGGGGCGCTGCAGCCGTCGCGGCTCCAGTCCAGACCGGTGTAGGGCGAGGACGTGCCCGCATAGGCGCTGTACTGGCCGTTGTAGTTGCTCACCGTGCCCCAGCCCACGCGCTTGACATACGCCAGGCGGTCGCTAGCGTAGTCCAGCCCCGTCAGGGCCGGTACAGCAGGCAGGCTCAGGACTGTAGGCCGCTCGCCGTAGGCTTCTTGCAGGGACTTCAGCAGCTCGGGGTCATTGCCGTAGCGCGCCAGAATCGCCTGGCTGTCGGCGTCCTGCAGTTCGGGGCGGGCGGCGTAGGCGCTGACCTCACTGCCGGTGGCCGCCGTCTGAGGTGCGGTCTGACCACAGGCGGCAAGAAGGGCAGAAAGGATAACGGCGGGAACCAGGGTTCGGCGCATAGGGACTCCTTGTCGAGCAGGCTTTGAATTGTGGTGCGTTTTTAATTCTATAAACGTTTGTCAGGTGGATGTCTAGAATGGGAGTCTAAAAAGTCACAGCCGCGCAGGCAGGGCCACTGCTGCGGGAGGGACTGGGAGCGGCGGGTATCATGCAGGGCGATGACCGTTCCGCCCGTGACTGCGCCTGCCGACACCACCCGCGCCCGTATTCAGCAGGAAGCCGCGCGGCTGTTTGTGCAGAGCGGTTACCACGGGGTCAGCATGCGTGAGGTCGCCGAGGCGGTGGGCGTGACCAAGCCAGCCCTGTACCACCACTACGCCGACAAGGAAGCGCTGTTCCTGGCCATGCTGGACGGCACGCTGGCGGGGCTGAGCCGCCTGGTGGCCTCGGCTGAGGCGCAGGTGGGCATCCGCCTGCAACTGGACACCCTGGTCTACGAACTGCTGGCTACCGCCCCCGAGCAGCGCGTGGGCCTGCAACTGGCCGGCGAACTGCGCCACGTTTCGCCCGAGCGCCGCGCGGCCTTTGAGCAGGCCTACCGCCGGGTCTGGGTGGGCGGCCTGAGTGCCCTCTTTGAAGCTGCTTCGGCGCGCGGCGAGCTGCGCGGTGACATCGCGCCCTCCACACTGGCCCGCGCCTTTCTCGCCCTGACCTACCCGCTGGTCACAGGGGCGCCGGCCGCTGACCCCCAGGGCACCGCCCGCGCGCTGCTGGCCGTCTTTCTGGATGGCGCTGCTGCTCACACTTGACGGCACCGGACCTGCCCCTCAGTCTAAAAGCCTCTTAAGCCAGTACACACGAACCCCCGGCGGTTGGCCCGCCACCATGAGGTCGGCGCGCCGCACGGGCGCGGTTTCGGTCTCTGACCCCAGCGGCATCCTCAGACGTGCGTGGCAGCGTCTGTCTTTCCTCTGCGTTGGAGCCTGAACTGATGGAAACCATGTTCGGTTGGATCTCCCAGCCGGAAGCCTGGTTGGCTTTCGGCACCCTGCTGCTGCTTGAAGTGGTGCTGGGCATCGACAATGTCATCTTTATCTCGATTCTGGCGGGCAAGCTGCCCCCCGAGCAGCAGCAGCGGGCGCGCACCATCGGCCTGCTGGGCGCCATGATGATGCGCCTGGGTCTGCTGTTCTCGATCACCTGGATTTACCGCCTGAAAGACGACCTCTTTTCGGTCTTTGGGCAAGGGTTCAGTGGCCGCGACCTGATCCTGATTTTCGGCGGCCTCTTTCTGCTGTACAAGGCCGTCAAGGAGATGCACGAGCAGCTTGAGGGCCCCGGCGCCCACGACGCGGGGCCGACGGCGGGCAAGGTCGCCGGGGCCAATTTTGCGGCCATCATCGGGCAAATCATGCTGCTGGACATCGTGTTCAGCCTGGACTCGGTGATTACAGCGGTGGGCATGGCCGACGACATCGGCGTGATGGTGGCGGCAGTGGTCGTGACGGTGATGATTATGCTGGTGGCGGCGCGGCCCATCGGCGACTTTGTGCAGGCCCATCCCACCGTTAAGATGCTGGCCCTGGCCTTTCTCCTCCTGATTGGCGTGAACCTGATTGCCGACGGTTTTGGCTTCAAGATTCCCAAGGGGTACACGTACTTTGCGATGGGCTTTGCCATTGCCGTCGAGATGCTGAACCTGCGGGCGCGCCGGGGCAAGCCTGTGTCTCTGCACGAAAGCGGCCGTCACCCAGACGCCTCGTAGGTGCAAAGAGAGTAGCGATTTGGCAGTTGAGGAGGGCCGCCCGGTGAACGCTGGGCGGCCCATCTGCGGTGCCCCGGCGGCAGATGGGCTAGCATGGGCGCGCCTGAAGGAGGCTGACCCCTTGCCCGTCACCCGTCTGGAAATCTGCACCGAATACCTTGCCCCCGAAGACCGCGAAAACCTGCTGGACGCCGTGTGGACGGCCCTTCGCATCAGCCCTGGCATGGTGACAGCCGACGGAAATGTGGAACTGGTGCTGGCGCAGTGCGGCGCGGGCGTCCGTCCCGAGGACGTGCCGCTGGTGCGCGTAGGTGAGGTGGAATACCGCCAGGTGACCCCAGAGCGCCTCCTGACCCTGATGAAACGCTGGGTGCGGTAGGCCTGGGCGTCGCCCACCCGCGTCAAACTGCTGCAGGGTGAAAGCTCCTCGGGGTTCTGGATGTGTGGGTGGGCTTTTGTCTATGCCTTCCACACCCCAGAACAGCCTAGGACGGCCCACGCCGGGCCTCTCAGCCCGCTTTGTTGCCGGCTTGAACTGCTCTCAAGATGTTCAGGGTTAATCGGCATGAACCGTTGTGACCTGTCACAGGCCGGAGTTCATTGGAGGCGCCGCAGAGCTTCGCTCAGCCCGCAGGCCGCCGCTTGTGATCTGGCAGACCTCTCCTTGCCGCTTAGGCCCCTAGCCCGTCCTCTAAACGGCGCTGGCAGATGCGGCCCAGGTGCCTGGCCTCGCTGGCACGGCCGTGGTCCCCGACCAGGCTGACCAGCGCCTCGGCGGCGTCTTCTTGTAACGGGTCCAGGTCCAGCACTCGGCGGTAGGCGCGCGCGGCCAGTTCAGGGTCTGTCGCCCGCACCAGTTCGGCCAGGCGCAGGGCGCAGGCGACCACTTCCTCTTCTAATTCCAGCCGGTCCTCGTCGGCCCAGGCACTGTCCAGGCGGGGCAGCAGGGGGCCCGTGTAGGCGTCCAGGGCGCGCGTCAGCACTGCCGGGTCGCAGCTGCAGCGCGCGGCGCGCACCGTCAGGGCGTCGGCCTGCACCTCGAAGGCGTCGGCCAGGGCGTACTGCCCGGCGCGAAATTCCAGGGGATTGAACCCCACCCCCGGCGCTTCACTCAGGGCCGCGCGCAGGCGGCGCACCGAGACCTTGATGTAGTCAATGTGCCGCTGTTCACTGCCGCCACCGGCCAGGGCGTCCACCAGTTGTTCGCGGGTGGCTGGGCCGTGCAGGGCCAGCCACGCCAGCAGCTCGGCCGATTTGCTGTGCGCGATTCGCACGGGGGCCCCGCCAATCTGCACCTGCACGCCGCCGCCCAGCACAGACAGCTGAAGCGGCACCCGCTGGTGTTTCAGGGGGGTGGCCAGCGGGGCAGCGGCGCCGCCGGTCAGGGCCTCCAGCCCCGGCCAGTGGCCCGGCAGCCGCGCATACAGCGGGGTCAGGGCCGGCTGATCCAGCCGCAGGGCGGCGCAACTGCCTAGAAAGGTCAGCAGGTCGCCCAGGGCGGCCACCTCGTCGGCCGGGAGGGGCTGGCCGGTGGGGGCCAGGTGCAACAGCCAGGCGCGGGCGCGCACCTGTTCTTCCAGGCCTAGGCGCGCGTCGGTCAGGGCCGCGCGCAGGTGGGTCTGGGCGGCTGCGTCGTCGCCGCGCAGCGCGGCAAACAGGCCCTCGTAAAAGCGGGCGGCGCCCTGGGTCCAGGTGCCGGGCTGTTCGTAGGCCCAGGACCGGGCCTGGGTCAGTTGGGCGCCGGCCTGGGCACTGTCGCCCGCCCGCAGGGCCAGTTCAGCCAGCTTGTAGCCCAGCGCGGCCTGCACGTAACTGACGCCCTGCGCCTCGGCGGCGGCCAGGGCCTGGGCATACGCGGCGCCGGCAGCGGCGTCGTCGCCGTTCCAGCGATGCAGGTCGGCCTGGGCTTCCAGCATCAGGCAGCCGTCCGGGGTGGGGTGGGTGCCTTCCAGGGTGAGAGCGGCTTGCAACTCATTCCAGGCGTCTTGCAGGCGGCCATGCAGGCGGTACAGGTATGCCAAAGAGGCGTGCAGCCGGGTGCAGGCCTGCGGCAGCCCCGCGCGCTGGTAGGCGCGCACTCCCGCGCGAATCACAGCCTCGCGTTCGGCCAGGGGCGTGCGGGTAAAGGCGTGCAGGGCGTTCAGCAGGGCCAGCAGGTGCGCCCGCTCGCCGGGCTGCGCGGTGTCCTGGGCCAGGGCCAGGGCCTCGTGGGCGATAGGCAGGGCGTCCTGACTCCGGCCCAGCACATTCAGCGCGCTGGCCTGCACCCGCATCAGGCGCGTGCGGACGCGGTCGCTGGGCTGGGCACTCAGGCCGTCTTCGGCCAGGGCCAGCTGCCGGGCGCTGTCGCCCCGCCGCGACGCCACCACGCTCAGCAGAAACAGCGCTTCAGCCCGCACCTGGGAGAGGCCGCGCAGGTCGCGCAGCAGCGCCTCGGCGCGCACCACCTCGCCAAAATGCAGCAGGCACAGGCAGAACTTGACGCGCAGTTCGGGGGTCAGGGCCGCGTAGGGCAGGCTGGCCAGCACCTCGCGCAGCAGGTCAAAGGCCCACTGCTCTTCCAGGGCCGGCGCGTAGGTCTGGGCAACCTGCACCGCTTGCGCGGAGTCGCCCGCTTGCAGGTACAGGCGGATGGCTTCCAGGGGGCGGTCATCCTGCGCGGCGCGCGCGGCGGCGCGGCGGCACAGGGCCGGGCGCGCGTCGGGGCGGCGGTCCAGACGCTGGCGCAGGGCGGCCAGCAGCAGGTCGTGGGGGCGGTAGGTGCCGTCGCCGTGTGCGCGCAGCAGCAGGCCCGTTCCCAGCAGGGTCTGGGCCCAGTCGCCGGGCGGCTCGGTGCCCAGCGCGCGGAATTCGGCAGCGGTCCAGACGGGCAGCACGGCGGCGGCGTCCATCAGGTTGTCCAGGGAGGGCGGCAGCAAGGCCAGCAGCTCTTCCTGATAGGCCTGCGGCGTCAGGGCGCTGCCCAGTTCGGCGCCCGCCGCGCACAGGGCCAGACCCAGCGGCCAGCGGTCGTGGCCCGCGCTCACCGCGCCCGGATGCCGCGCGCAGAACTGCGCGGCTTCCGCCGGGCTGAAGGCCAGTCGCTCACTGTCCAGCAGGTGCAGCCCGCCGCCCGCCAGCACGCGGCCCAGGCGCAGCGGCCCCAGGTCAAAGCCGGCCAGCGCGCTGCGGTGGCCCTCGCCCAGCGCGCCCAGCAGGCTGCCCAGCCACGCACTGCCCGCCGCCCCTAGCGCCTCGGTCTGGTCCACAATCAGCAGGAGGTTGTGCGGCAGGTCGTTCAGGTCGCGGGCCAGGGCCAGGGGCTCACTGGGTCCACCCGCCGCCAGTGCCCGGCGCAGCGCGTCGTCCCGGAAGCCGGGCAGGGCGGCGCACACCCGCGCCAGTTCCTGCGCCAGCCGCGCCGGGTCCGCCTCTTCTGGGCTCAGGGTCAGCCACACGGTGGCCTGTCCGTCTGCCTGCGCCGCGCGGGCCAGCTGACCCAGCAGCGTGGTTTTGCCGTAGCCCGCCGGGGCAATCAGGGCAGTGATGCGCCGACTGGCCTGCGTGACCTCGGCCAGCAGCGCGGTGCGCGGCAGCTCACCGGGCAGCGGCGCTGGCACCTGCGCGCTGGCTGGGGCGTGGCGTGGAGACGGGGAAACGGTCATACGCGGTGGCCTCCGGTGGGCAGGGCAGGGGCGAGAGGAAGGGCTGACCAGGACAACGGCAAGGGGAGACGCAGAGAATCAGGAAGCCGCGCTGACCAGGCCGCTGGGCCACCCCACGGCCCCCAGGGCACCCGGCTCCTGCACCTCGCAGCGCCACTGGCGGATCGTGTGCAGGCTGACGCGGGCCGGCAGGGCGCAGTCGTCGGGCAGCTCGGCCAGCGCCAGTCCCAGCGTCTGGAGCAGAGGCTCAAGCGGAGCGGGTGTGCCCCAGGTGCGGCGTAGATCCTGAAGGGCAGCGTGCAGCCGGGTGCGCTCGGGGGCCGCCAGGCGCGCGCGGTCCAGGCAGGCCCCGATGGTCTGGCAGGCCAGGTCCAGGGCGAGGTCGTACCGGCGCGGTGTCTGGACGGTCATGGGCAGAAGGGCCACCAGATGGGCGGCCACACCGGGTCAATCGTCTGGTCGCCTTCCATCTGGACCTGGGGCGGCGCGCTGATGGCCTGGGCTGGGGGCTGAGCGAACATGAGGAGCAGGGCCAGCGTCGACAGCAGGGTGCGAATGAAGTTCATGGTGTCTCCTTGTCCTGAAGTGAGTTCAGGTTAGGAAACCCCCTGGGAATACCCTGGGAAACTCTTGAGCGGAGCTTAGGCTGACCTTCATATTCCCAGGATGGGGATGGGCTTGTGTGACTTCGGTAGCGAACCTCTGGAAGGGCACTGATGGCCTGGCCTGGGCGCCAGTCCCCAGGAGCCGCTAATTCTGAGCAACCTTCTGCTTAGTGACGTTCTTTTTTCCCAGAGCCAAGACTCTGACGGCTTCTGCCTCTTTCTGGTAGGCCTCTTGTTCGCCCAGGGCGTGTAGGCCAAGGTGGTACAACGTCCTATGTCTGTTCTGGGTGCCCTGGACGAGTGTCTGACGTACATCAGACGTTGTGTTCCAGCGTTCGATGAAGCCGCCCTTCTGGCTTCGATTGAGCCCTTGGCCTTTGACCATCCAAGTTGGGCGTCGTGGTGGGCGTCAGATCTTGCCGCTTCACTGCCTGCCATGGCACTCCGAAGCCGGGCATTGGCTCCGTTCACCACGGTTCTCAGCACCTACGAAACGTTCGATAGCGCTGACCTGACAGCTGAGCTGACAGCATTTCAAGCTGAGCGGCGACACTTGCTGTCTGCGGCCACGGACTCCGGTCATCATTCGGACCTGACCGTGGAACGGGAAGTGCGACGCCCCCAAGCGTTTCTGGTGGTCGAGCCGGCGTACTCGCTGTCAGACGGGGCAGCCTATGTGGCCACGAGTGGGTATTTTGACCAGAACAACATGCCCCCCTGGGACACGTGGATCGCGCCGGTGCCTCCCCCTTCTGGCTCCGATGTCAGCTGGGGGCCGGCGCTGCTGTGCTGGGTGCCCCCATGGGCGCGTGAAGGCGCGGAAAGAGCGATCGATGTGAATCCAGAACAGTGCCTGCAGTGGGTAGATATTCGCGAAGGCACAGTGGTGTGGACATGAAGTTCCCCTTCGCCAACACGCCCTAGGCCGGCTGAGATGTAACCTCAGCCGCCCCGGCTTCCGCTGTGAGTGGTTTGCCCCAACTCGGAACAGCCCTCGACTTGAACACCTTCAGCTCTACCGATGGAGACGCGGCTTCAGGGCAGAGGCAGGCCCAGACCGCGCAGGCGCCGCACCAGTGCTTCGGGGACATCTTCGTCCACCAGGGCGCGCAGTTGCCGGGCGTAGGTGCGGAACGCCGCCAGGGCGCCCTGCGGCTGACCCGGCAGCAGGGTCTCAATCAGAGTGAGGTTGATGTCCTCGGCGGCCGGCTCGAGCAGCGCGGCGCGGCGCAGCGCCCCCAGCGACTGCTCGCCGGGATGGGCGCGGGCAGCGTCCATCACCGCATCCAGCAGGGCCGCGCGAACCTCCTGACGCAGCCGCAGCGCCCACTCACCTTCGGCGCCGGGCAGCAGGTCGCCGCTGTAGGCATCTAAGGCGGCAGTCAGGCCGTCCACGCCCCGCGCCGCTTCGGTCATCACGGTGCGGGCGTCCAGCGTGACCTGAAGGTCGGGGTGCAGGCGGTAGCGCTGGCCGTCGTAGGGCACGGGGTCAAAGGTCCAGCCGCCTGCCTGTGTCAGGGCGGCGCGCAGCCGCCGCACTGCTACCCGGAAATACTCGTGGTGCTTACTTTGCCGCGAGCCGTCCCACAGGTCGTTCATGATTTCGGCGGAACTGCCCGCGCCGTGCCAGGCCAACCACACCAGTACCTCGGCGGATTTGGCCAGTGGGAGGCGCGCGGCCTGACCGCTGGCCGTCACCTGGACCCGCCCCAGCGCCCGCACGTCCAGCTGGGGGTGGGCCGGCAGGGGTCCGGGTGTCGGCGCGGCCGCGTCCCCTGCCAGCACGGCCAGCGGGTGCCCTGGGTCCAGCGCGCTCAGGCTGGCGGCCAGAGGGGCCAGCGCCACCCGGTCCAGAGCCAGGAGGGCGCCGGCATTCAGGCCCATCAGCCAGGCTCGGGCCTGCTGGGCGTCGGCGGCGGTCAGAGGCCGCTGCCGGCGTTCAAGGTCCAGCAGATACAGCTGCGCCCGGACCGGCTGGGTGCGCCCCGGCTGCTGCGTGGCTTCCCTCAGGGCGCTCTGGGCCAGTGCCCACTCGCCGCGTGTCCAGGCCCGCAGTCCGCTGGCGAAAGGCAGCAGCGCCGCCTGCCGCCCGCTGCCACTCAGCAGGGCGGCGGCGTCCTGATAGGCGGCTTCAGCTTCGTCCGCCGCCCCCAGATTCAGCAGCACCTCGAACTGGGCCAGCCGCAAGAAGGGCCGCAGAACATCCAGGCGCAGCCGCCCGGCGGTGTCCAGCGCGGTGTCCAGTGTGGCCTGCGCGCCCTTCAGGTCACCAGCGGCCGCCTCCTGCTGGCTGCGGGTCAGCAGCAGCTGCGGCTCCATGACGGGGCTGCTGCGCCGGGCGACCTCCAGCGCTTCTGCAAGGTGCGTGTGCGCCTGGGCCTGCTCGCCGCGCAGCAGGGCCTCTTCAGCCAGGATGTTCAGCAGTGGCACGGCCCGCGCGCCCTGACGCTGCTCCTGCAAGAGGGCCGAGGCCCGCGCGACGGCCTGCGCCCGCTCGGGCCACTGGCCCAGCATCTGGTGGGCGTACTGGCTCATGGTCAGGGCGGCGGCCTCGTCCAGCGGGGCGCCGCGCGCTCTGGCCTCGGCGGTGGCAGCCTCGCAGACGCGCAGGCCCTCATGAACTTGCCCCAGCGAAATCAGGGCCACGGCCCGCTGGAGGGTCAGCGAGCGGGTCTGCTCGGGTGGAAACAGCGCCAGACCCAGTTCGGCCAGCCGCAGCTGCTCGGCAAATTCACCCCGGCGCGTGGCCAGCAGCGCCAGCGAGGTAAAGCCCAGTGCGGTTGTCTGGCCCTCGGCGTGCAGGGCGCGCAGTTCGGTTTCTCCGGCTTCAGGCTGACCCGCTTCAATGCGGGCCACGGCGCGGTATTCGCGCAGCCACGCCGGCTCGTCTGGCAGACGCAGGCCTTCGAGGGTGGCATGCATCAGCGAGAATTCGCCCCGGTCTTTCAGGCGCGGCAGCACCTGCGCCGCCAGTTCCAGGGTCAGGGTGTGGGCCTGTCCCAGCGTGGCGTGCCCCAGTGCGCCCAGTGGATCGGTGGCCGCCAGGCGCCGCGCCTGGGCCGCGTGCAGCGCCTCAAACCGGGCGGGGTCTCGCCTCAGCTGAGCTTCCAGCGTGCCCAGCAGCAGCCCATGCGGCCGGTACCAGCCGCGTCCCAGCGGCGTGACGGGCAGCCCCGCGCGGCGCACCGTATCCAGCCAGCCGCCGGGCAACTGCAGACCCAGCTCGCGCACCAGGTCGTCGTGCCATTCGCTCAGAACGCTGGCTTCGGGCAGCCCGCTGCGCAGCCCGCCAGGCAGCACGTTCAGGGCCTCCCGCATCAGGTCGCTGGGGTCCAGGGTCGTGTGGGCGCCCCCGGCGGCCAGGGCCACGCCTGCCGGCCAGCCTTCCAGCGCGGCAACCACCGCCTGCGCTTCCTGGGCGGCCCCCCGCGCCTGCAGGAAGGCCTCGCTTTCCAGCGCGCTAAAGGCCAGCTGCGCGGCGCCCAGCACCGTCGCCTGCCCGGCAGCGGTCCAGCGGGCGAGTGGCAGCGTGTCCATCGCCACGCCACTTAGAAAGACCCGCGTGCCCCTCAGCGGCTCCAGAAAGAGGGCGAGCAGCTGCCCGGTCAGGGGGCTGAGCAGTTCGGTGCGGTCAATGTAGAGGCCCACGCCCGGCCAGTGGTCCAGCAGGTGCCCGGCCAGGGCGTCAGCGGCGCGCTCGGGGGCGGTGCCGGCGGCCAGTTCAGGCACTGGCCCCAGCCGCCGAACGGCGCGGGTCAGCGAGGCCACAAAAAATTCCACCTCGGAGTCGCTGGCACTCAGGCTCAGCCACAGGGCTTCCCGGCCCAGGGCGCGGGCATGCTGGGCGAGCAGCGTGGTCTTGCCGTAGCCTGACGGCGCCAGCAGCGCGACCACCTCTGGGCCAGGCGCGGCCAGTGTGGTCAGCAGCGCCGAGCGCCCCAGTTCGGTCCGCAGAGGCCGGGGCACGACCACAGACGGATGAACGGGCGCTGAGGCAGTCATGGGAGCTTCCAGTATAGAGGGCCGCGTCAGCTCACTGACTGCCCGAGCAGCAAGGTGGAGGGGATGGTCTCTGGAGGCCTGCTCCATGCCGGTCTGCTAGATCAGCATCACTCGGAAGTCCCTTGAATTTCCGACCGCTTTCAGGCGAGGAGCTGTCCAAAGACCTGAGGCACACGGCACTCAGGTTTCCCCTGGGGTCTAGTCCCCTCAGCCGGTATTCCGCACCCCCGCCGCAATGCCCTGAATGGTCAGCAGAAGGGGCCGCTCGAAGGCGTCCAGGCCGCCCTCCTGGCTGCGGCTGCGGCGCAGCAATTCCACCTGAATGCGGTGGATAGGGTCAATGTAGGGATTGCGCAGGCTGATGCTTTCTTTCAGACGGGGCTCATTGGCCATGAGTTCCGCCCCCACCACCGCCGCGACCCCCTCGGCGGTGCGGGCGTAGGCAGTTTTAAGCTGCGCGGCTAATGGGTGTGCGCCCGCGCCGTCCAGCCGCAGGTATTCGTCGAAAATGAGGGGGTCACTTTTGGCCAGGCTCATCTGCGCATTGTCCAGCACCGTGCGGAAAAAGGGCCAGGCGGCGTACATCTCGCGGGCGGTGTCCAGCCCAATGGCGTCCAGCCCTTCCAGCAGCCCGTACCAGCCGGGGAGGTTGGCGCGGTTTTGCGTCCAGCTCATGACCCAGGGAATAGCGCGCAGGTTGCCCAGGGTGGGGGCGCCAGGGCGGCGCACCGGCCGGCTGGCGATGTTCAGGCGCGCAATCTCATGGATAGGCGTCACCGCCTCGAAAAACGGCAGGAAGCCGGGGTCGTCCACCAGGGCCCGGTAAGCCCCGGCACTGGCGCGGGCGGCGCGGGTCATGGCATCGGTCCAGCTGGGGTTGAGGTCACTGCTCTGCCGCGCCGCCGAGAGCAGCAGGCCGTAGAGGGCCTGTTCCAGGTTGCGCCGCGCCAGCACCGGGTGGCTGTACTTGTCGGCCAGCGCCTCGCCCTGTTCGGTGATGCGCAGGCCCGCGTCAATAGTGCCGGCCGGCTGGCCCAGAATGGCCCGGCTGGCGGGCCCGCCCCCGCGCCCGATGGAGGTGCCGCGCCCATGAAAAAAGCGCCAGCGTACGCCCGCCCGGCGGCAGACCTCGCTGATCTGGCGCTGGGCCTCGTGCAGCGCCCAGTTGGCGGCCAGAAACCCAGCGTCCTTGTTGGAGTCGCTGTAGCCCAGCATGATTTCCTGCACGCCCTCGCCCAGCACCACGCGGTATTCGGGGAGGCTCAGCAGTTCCCAAACCACCTGCGGGGCGCGTGTCAGATCGTCCAGGGTCTCAAACAGCGGCACGGGCAGAATCCGCAGACCCACCTCGCGCGCCAGCAGCAGCGGCTCTAGTACGTCGCTGACGGACTCGGCCATGCTGATGACGTAACGGCCGAAGGCGCGCGGCCCGGCCTGGCGCACGGCGCCCTGCACCTCGCGGATAGGCCCGATGGCGGTTTCCAGCGCCTCGGGTAGCCCTTCGCCTGCGGGCCACAGCGGCCGGCGAGACCGTAATTCGCGGGTCAGCAACTCCTGCTTGGCGTGCTCGGGAAGGGATAGGTAGTCGGCCTCCACGCCCGAGGCGCGCAGCAATTCCGCCACCGCCGCCCCGGTTTGCGCCGAGTGCTCGCGGATGTCGAGGCTGACAAGGTGCTGCCCGAACACCCGCGCGGCCGTCAGCAGAGGCGTGAGCAGTTGTTCGGCGCTGCGGCGCTGGCCCTGGGCTCTGAGGCTGGCGTCCAAGGCTTCCAGGCGCGGCACCAACGCCACCGTCTCGCCCACCTGCACAGCGTCAAAGAGGGCCTGTAACTCGGTGCGGGTGCCCTCCTGACCGTCCTCATCGGCCTGGCTGAGGTCGGCAAACGCCTGCCGAATCAGCCCCAGCAGCACCTCACGCGCCCGCTCGCGGTGCAGGGCCAGCGCTTCGCGGGTGGCCTGCGGCGTCACGAACGGGTTGCCGTCGCGGTCCCCACCCATCCAAGAGGAAAAGCTGAGCGGCAGGGTCGCCGCCGTGTCGCGGCCGTAGACCTCGCGGAAGGCGCGTTGCAGGTCGCGCTGCAGCCCCGGCAGGGCCTCGGCGATGCTGGACACGTAGTTCAGGCCGCCTTTGACCTCGTCCAGCACGGTGGGCTTGAGGCGGCGCAGTTCGGGGGTGCGCCACAGGGCCTCCACGTGGGCAGCGATCTGCTCGGCGGCCGTTCCCTCGGCGCCGCCCTCTGCCAGCCCCGGCAGCGCGCGGGCCACCTGTTCCAGATGCCGCCGCACCGTGCGCCGCCGCATCTCGGTGGGGTGGGCCGTAAAGGTCAGGCCCAGGTCCAGGCGGGCGAGCAGGGCCTCGACCTCCTCGGCGCTGAGCCCCTGGGTCCTGAGTTCCTGCATCGCCTGTTCCAGGCTCTGGGGCCGCACGCCTCCGGCGGCGCGCAGCACCCGCACCCGCTCGTATTCCTCGGCTAGATTGACCAGTTGGAAATACCAGGTAAAGGCGCGCGCCAGGTTGCCCGCGTCGGCCCCCGACAGCTCGGCCAGCATGGCGCGCAGTTCGTGGTCATCGCCGCCGGCACGCACCTCGCGCACCAGGGCGCGCGTGCGCTCAACGAGATTGAAAAACGCTTCGCCTTCCTGCTCTTTCAGCACTTGGCCCAGCATGCGGCCCAGCGTTTTGACATCGCTCCGAATACTCATAGGCGCCCTCCGGGCAGGGTGGGGCCAGGGGCCCGCACTTAGCCTTCTTCGATGTAACGGTACCGTTCAATCCCGGTGGCCCGGCCGCCCTCTATCTGGACAAACACCCCATTCAGTTCCGCGCGGCTGGCTTCGGCCACCCCAAAGCGGTGGGGCCGCTCAGTCAAGAAGCGCTGGATAGGGCCGTCCCGCCCGCTGCCGATCACCGAATCGTGTGGCCCGGTAAACCCGGCGTCGGTCTGGTAGGCTGTGCCGCCTTTCAAGATGCGGGTGTCGGCGGTGGGGACGTGGGTATGGGTGCCGATCACGGCGGCCACGCGCCCAGCCAGGTGCCAGCCCATCGCCTGTTTCTCACTGGTGGCTTCGGCGTGAAAGTCCACGAAAATAGTGCCCAGGTCGTCCCGCTCCAGCAAGTCGTCCATAGCGAGAAAGGGGTTGCCGACCGCCTCCATAAAGACCCGGCCCAGCAAATTGACCACCGTGAGTTTCTCTAGCCCCGCCGCCGTCCTGACATTGAAGGTGCGCCAGCCCACGCCGGGCGTGCCAGGGTCGCTGTAATTGAGGGGCCGCACAATGGGATAGGTGCCCTCGTCCTGCATCATCGTGAAGATGTCTTTGTGGTGCCAGGCGTGATTGCCCAGCGTGAGGCAGCCAGCCCCAGCCTTCAGTGCGGCGTCGGCGGCTTCGCGGTGCAGCCCAAAGCCGCCCGCCGAGTTCTCCATATTCACAATGACAAAATCGGCCTGAGCCCGCAGCTGAGGCAGGTGGGCGCTCAGCACCCGCCGCCCCGGCTGACCGAACACGTCCCCTAAAAACAGCACACGCATGGAGCGTAGGGTAGCGCGGGTGGGTGAAGCGATGCTGCTTCCGGCCAGTCAGTTCATTTCAATGAATTTATAAGTTTGAAGACCTCCAGATCCGAATAACTTTCTGAAGGGCCGTAGGGGCCGATAGGCTCTTGGTCGTTTCTCAGAAGGAACGTACCGGGGCCGTGTAACAGGCAGTGGAGTTCGCCGACTATGAAGTAGAACTTTCTGGGGGGCTCGGGGTAGATGTGCAAATTACCTATGGCCTCGCCTCCCACGCTTCTTTTCACCACTCTCGGCTTTTTCCGGATAGGACTTGGATAAATGAGATGGGTGGGTTCAATAAGAGCAGACGCGTTGGGCGAATCCTCCTCAATATCGAGTCTATCCAGAGGTAAGGTTTCGTACGCGAACGCGTCGCTAAGATGGAAGACCGCCTTGCCTGACCAGTAAACCGCGTATGAGGTGGCTGTCTCAAGGCCGAGAGAAGGCCACGCCTCAATCTTTATATTGCCCGGCGGCAAACCAAAGCCTTTAAAGCCCATCCGATCATTCTCCTATTTATAAACTGATATATAGGGTTCAAATTTTTCTATCAAAGCACTAAACTGTGGAAGTTTTTCTGCACCCCATCTCACCCATTCATCCCTGTTTCGCAAAGCCTTCTTGTAATCAAGGATGCGTTCTACGACATCAACACCATGCTCCGCTAGAATCTTCTCATCTGCCCCCTGATCTCGTAGCCTGAAGAACTCTTTGAGACGAACATGGAGCTCCAGTGCATTATTGTGCGTCTCCTTCATCAGCTGGCCTGTAGCCTGAGACTTGAGATTCGAGTTCGTGTCGAGTAGTTTCCAACCACCATTTGGCTTCGCCATATAACGTGCCGTCCACAACTCGCCCTTGAACGTGTCCATGATCTGCAGAACGTGGTCAAATTCATGCCGTAAGTCTAGAAATCTGGCATCTTCGTCAATGACTATTCTGCGTTCAACAGAGTGAGGAGAGTAATCTGCATTTACTCGTTGAATATTTTCGACATACGCCACTCCCTTCTTGTGCTGAATGTCGAAGCCGTACGACCTGATTTTGCCTATAAGTGCAGAGTATTCGGGGTGGAGACGCATCTTGACCGTCCCAATTTGGATGGCCTGTCGAGCCAGCACTGGATCTGCAGGGAGATCAAGGCCTTTTTCGACTCCAGAAGCGAGTCTGATTCCCTGCTTATGGAGCTTTTCGGTCACCTGCATCAGCCGGCGGCCCTGGACCAGCCCCTGAGCGATGAGGTGACGTACGGTCGGGCCAGCCGCTACCCTGGTGGCTGTCATGCCCTGTCTAGCTTTAAGCCACTGAATAGTAGGGCTGCTGGCGCTCTTAGCGCCAATCTGCTGTCCCAGTCTGGTTTTGCCCATAACCTGCACGCCACTTTTGAGGACAAGGGCCGCGATAGCCAGAATGACAGCGTCTGCGAGAACAACCAGTCCACGGGTCAGCGCTTCACTGGCAGCCTGAATGCGCTGCTGATTGCCGTGGGCTGAGCGGGCAAGGGCGAGGTAAGACTGCACACTCATATTCAGAACACCCAATTGTTTGCCTACGACAGCGACAATGGCTCCCAGACCCCAGGCATTCAGTACGGCCAAGCCCATTTCCGCGCCAATGGTGGCTCCCGGCACTGCTCCTGCGCCCCCGAAGAAGGCTCCTATCAATGCTCCGAGCGCTGTGGTTGCAGTTAGAACTAGAGCGCTGTCCCGCAGCATAGTGAGGAGTCCTGCCAAAAGTTCTGCTGGTATTCCTTTGAACTGTCGTCCGAGGTGCGATGGGAGTTGCTGTAGTGCCATCCGGGCTGCAGTGCCAGCATCTGCCCATTGCTGTCCATTGCCACCCAAGAACATCTGATCGTGGGTCACCGTATTCGAAAAGACCAGAGGCGTTTCATATTGCCGCTGCATGGCGAAGCGTCCAGATAGGGCAAGGGTATGAGGCGTAGTCGTTAGTAAGCGTTTGGCAGAATGAGGAAAGGAACTTTGTGCCAGCCGTATGCCCATGCTCCGCGCCTCTGCCTCCAGGCCTGCATCTGGGTCTACTCCCGGTCCCACCCGTCCCTGACTTTGCTGCACTGTATGCGTGACCTCATGGGCCAACAGTTCCAGGCCGCTCTGGGTGTTCGGGCTAAACTTCCCGCTTTGGAAGAAAATGTCTGTTCCTATGGTAAACGCAATGGCATTGACGCCCTTGGCCAGTCCGTCTGCTTCGGCATCGTCATGAATGCGCACCCGGCTCAAGTCATGATTCAGACCCTGCTCTAGATGCCGCTGAATGGCCTCGGGCAAGGGGTTGCCGATTCCACGACGCGCCTGGATACGCTGCAAGACGGGCTGTGTCGCCTCGGCATCCAGTTCGGCCAGTTGGCGCTGCAGGGTCTGGGTTTGGGCAAAGGCAGCGGCCTGTTGTTCACGCACTTCCTGCCGCTGCACAGCGGCATCCACTGCCCGCTGCAGTGCCAGCCGTTCGCGACCGGGCACCAGCCCCAGCACCACCTGTGCCACTGGCGCGCTGACAGGGTGCCGCTGCAAGTTGGCCAGCTGGTCGCCGTAGTGCTCGTAGCGGGCAGTGGCTGGGCTGCGGTCTGTTCGGAAGCCTTGCGCCAGGGCCTGCGCAGTCTGCCGCTGCAACGCTGTGAATTGCGCGTGTTGACGGGCGTCAAGCGGCTGACCCTCTACTTCTGCGGCCCGTTGACGCATGACCGTGACCCAGTCCATCGGGCTCTGGGGCCTGGTCACTGCCGATGAGGCGGCTGGCTGAGGTGGCGCCACTGGCACACTGGGTAGAGCAGCCAGTTGTTCGGCCACCGCGTGGCGCTGCAAGGCCAGACGTTCAGTTTCCTGCCGTTCCAATTGCGCCGCCCGCAGCGGAGCCTGCACCACTTGACGCTGGACGGCAACCGGCCGGGTAATGTGCCGCTGAAGGCTTTGTCGGATAGAAGCGGGTGCCGTGAGCGGCGTGGTTGCCGGCGCGGCCGTCGCAGTTGCATGGGCGCCCTCCTGCTTCTGAACCCGCTTGGTCAATTTGGGCGCGCTCACGCCTTGCAGCCTAGCCCAGAGCTGGACACCCGGTCAGTGCAGATGCCGCACCCTGACCCGCCTGCACCCTGCGTCACCCTTGGCAGAGTCTTCATTCGGTACACTGGCGCGTTATGCCGCGTGCCCGTGTCAAACCCGAAGTCATGAGCCCCGTTGGGGGACAGGCGCAGCTGCGCGCCGCTGTGGAAGCCGGTGCCGACGCCGTGTTTTTTGGGGTTAATCCCGCCCGTGGCGAGGGCCGCGCCGACGGAGCCGGATTTCACGCCCGCGCCAAGGTGGGCTTTGACCTTGAAGCCCTGCCCGACATCATGCGGGGCCTGCACGCACGCGGGGTGCAGGGCTTTGTCACCTTCAACGTGCTGGTCTTTGACCGCGAACTGCGTCAGGCCGAGCGGCAGCTGATCGCGCTGGCCGAAGCCGGAGTGGACGCCCTGATCGTGCAGGACCACGGGGTGGCCCGCCTGGCGCATGAGATCTGCCCCGACCTCCCCATTCACGGCTCGACTCAGATGAGCATCACTTCGGCTGAAGGCGCCGAACTCGCGCGGCGCTTTGGGGCCAGCCGCGTGGTGCTGGGCCGCGAGCTGAGCCTGCGGGACATTGAGCGCATCGCCGCCGCCACCGACATCGAGCTGGAAACCTTTGTTCACGGCGCGCTGTGCGTGTCCTACTCGGGGCAGTGCTTTTCGTCGGAGGCCTGGGGTGGCCGCAGCGCCAACCGGGGCCAGTGTGCCCAGGCCTGCCGGTTGCCCTACGACCTGCTGGTGGACGGCCACGAGCGCGACCTGGGCGACGCCCGCTACCTCCTGTCGCCCGGCGACCTGTACGCGCTGCATCAGGTACCGGAACTGGTGCGGATTGGCGTGGACTGCCTGAAAATCGAAGGCCGCTACAAAGACGCCGAATTTGTGGCTCTGACCACCGCCGCCTACCGCAAGGCTGTCGACGAAGCCTGGGCGGGGCTGCCCCTCAGCGTCACCGCAGAGGAGGAGCGCGACCTCGAACAGGTGTATTCGCGTGGGCTGGGGCCGCACTTTATGGCGGGAACCAACCACCAGACGGTCGTGCGGGGCCGGGCGCCCAGGCACCGGGGCGTGCGCGTGGGCACCGTGCGCGGCGTGACGGAACGCGGCGTGCTGGTGGAACTGGACGAGGCCGTCAAACCCGGCGACGGTCTGGTCTTTGACCCGGCCAACTGGCGCGCACCCGAGGGCCGGGAGGAAGGCGGCTTCGTGTATCAGGTGAACCCAGCCGGCACCCTCTCTGAACTGCGCTTTGGGCGCGGCGCCGTGGACCCCCGCCGGGTGCGCGAAGGCGACCCCGTGTGGCGCACCCACGACCCCACGCTGGCGGCGCGGGTGAGGCCCCTGGTCGAGGCCGCCGATCCCGTTCACACCCGCGCGGTGGACGCGCATTTTGTGGGCGAGGTGGGCCAGGTGCCGGCCCTGTCCTTGACCGACGAAGCCGGCCGCTGCGTCACCGTCACCCTGCCCGAGCCCCTCTCGGCCGCCCGCAATCGGGCGCTGGACGAGGCGACCCTGCGCGAGCAACTGGGCAAGCTGGGCGGTACCCCTTACCATCTGCGGACCCTGACGGCCGAACTGACGGGCGCCGGCTTTCTGCCCGTCAGCGCCCTGAACGCCCTGCGACGGGACGCGGCAGCCGCCCTGACAGCTCTGCGCGAGCAGGCCCCGGCCCGTCAGCCTCAGGGGCGCCTGGACAGTGCTCTGCGCACGTTCACCCGGCCCGCACCAGAGGCCGCCGCGCCGCGCCTGCACGCCCTGGTCCGCACCCCCGAGCAACTGGACGCCGCCCTAGCCGCCCGGCCCGATTCCATCACGCTGGATTACCTTGAGCTGTACGGCCTCAAGCCCAGTGTGGAGCGGGTGAAAGCGGCGGGCCTTCCAGTGCGGGTGGCCAGTCCACGCATCCTCAAGCCCACCGAGCAGAATCTTCAGAAGTTCCTGTTGTCGCTGGGCGCCGGCATTCTGGTGCGCTCCGGGGGCCTGCTGGAGGGCCTTCAGGGGCAGGCGGCAGACACTGAGCTGACCGGCGACTTCAGCCTGAACGCCGCCAACCTGCTGACCACCCGCGCGCTGCTGGACCTGGGCCTAACCCGCCTGACCCCCACCTACGACCTGAACGCCCAGCAGATCACCGAACTGGCCGGGCTGGTGGGCGGCGCGGCGCTGGAGCCGGTAGCCTACGGGCACCTGCCGGTCTTTCACACCGAGCACTGCGTCTTCTGCCGCTTCCTCAGTGAGGGCACCGATTACACCAACTGCGGGCATCCCTGCGAGTCTCACCGGGTCGCGCTGCGCGACGAACGGGGCCGCACCCACCCAGTCATGGCCGACGTGGGCTGCCGCAACACGGTGTTTGAGGGTCGGCCGCAGGTGGCGGGCGCGCACCTGGACGCCTGGCGTGCAGCAGGTGTGGCGGATTTCCGGCTTGAGTTCGTCCACGAGACACCCGAGCAGGTGGGCGAGGTCATCCGTCTTCACCGCGCCTTCCTGGCGGGCGACCTCAGCGCCGCCGAGCTGGAACGCGCCCTCGATGCGGAGGCTGACGCTGGCGTCACCGAAGGTAGCCTCTTTGTGCCGCATGACTTCGGCACCCTGGACGCCCTGCCGGTGCTCTAGAAGTGAACAGCTCACTTCACCTGGAACGTTAAAGAAAGGCTCAAGCGAGAGGAAAACCTCTAATTGACCCTCGGGTCAGTTCTGCACAGGCTTGCCTCTCCTCATGGAGCTGGTGGGGGCCTCATCTGACCCAGCGGGTGGGCCCAGTACGCTGGAGCATGGTGACTGAGGTCTCCCAGCTGGCGCATCCTGTCAAGACCGAGCGGCATGACGTGCCGGCCCGGCGCCATCACACGAATACAGGGGTGCGTGCTGTCGATGCCTATCACCTGACGCCGCAGGGTCTGTATGTCTCGCGCCCTTTCACGTCTCACCCACGTGTGCGGCACTGGCAGGCGCACCTGTTGCCAGCTCTGAATCTGGTGGTCTGCCGCTACGACTTTCACGGCGAGCGTGAACATGACTATCACCTGGACGTGGCGGATATCTGGCAGGAAGGCGAGGTCTGGGTGGTGCGCGACCTGTATCTGGACGTGCTGGTGCACGACGGTCTGATGGCCGAGATTGTGGACACCGACGAACTGCTGGCCGCTCGCGCCGCCGGTTACCTGAGTGAACCCGACATGCACCGCGCCGTGGCGATGGCCCACCGCACCCTGTCGGGGCTGGCGCGGGCACGCTACAGTCTGAACAGCTGGTTGGAGGCCCAGGGCATGAATCTGAGCTGGGCCGAAGATGGCCGCCCTGCGCCGGCCCTGACCGAGAGCGTGGGCGGTTAAATCGGCGCGCAGAGGCGGGGCCTCTCTGCTAGCTTCCGCTATGCCTGACCCCGCGCAAGTTCGTCTGGAGGCGGCTCTGCCGGCTGCACTGGCCCGTCTCCGCGCCACGCCGGGCGTGTACGCCGCCCTCTGGTGTGGCAGTGCTGCGCGCGGTGATGGGAACGCCTACAGCGATCTGGACTTTCATGTGCTGGTCGAAGGCGATCTGCGCTGGCGCTCAAACTTTACGGTGGACGGTGTCCCCGTCGAGGTCTTTCACAATCCGGTGCGCAAGGTGCGCGCCATGTTCGCGGCGGGTCAGGGCGACACCATCACCATGTACGCCGAGGGGAAGGTCGTCTGGCCTCACCCGGAACTGGAGGCATTGGTGGCCGAGGCCCAAGCCCTGTACGCCGCTGGTCCTGTCCCCCGGCCCATGACCGAACAACGGCGGTTTCGCCTGCTGGATGAGGTGGCCGATGCCCGCGCCCTGGCAGAAAGCGGCGACCCGCTGCACGCTCTGGTGGCCTGCCGCGCGGCGGAACAGGCGGTGGACGCGCTGTACGCGGCGCGCGGCTGGTGGGAGGTCAAAGCGCAGCGTTGGCTGACTGACTTAGACCAGCGGGAACCGGGTGCCGCACAGGAGCTGCGGGCGGTCTTGACTGAGCCGCCCTCAGCCCGGCAGGCGGCACTGGAAGCCCTGGCCCGGCGCGTGACGGGGGACCTGGCCTACCGCGACGGCGGCAGCGAGCCGCAGCGGGTGGAATAGGGTTAGCGTGAGGCGAGATGGGGGAGAGGCGTACCTAGGTTGTCCCATGTCCCGCTAACTACTCACCGCGTCTACCTCGCCCCGCGCTTCCCGCTGCCAGCGGTGCAGGAGTTCCAGGGCTTGCAGTGGGGTCAGGCGGCCCACATCCAGGGCGGCCAACTCACGGGTCAGTTTCCGGTCGTCGCCCTGCACACTCAGGGCCGAGAGCAGTTTCGCCGCGCGGGTGGTCACAGGGCCAGGCAGGCCCGCCAGGCGCGCGACCTCCACCCCGTAGCTCTGGCGGGCGGCGCCCGGCACAACCTGATGGTAAAAGGTTAGGCCGCCGCTGCCCGCCGCGTCTTCTTCGGCAGCCACATGCAGGTTGCGCAGGCCGGGCAGCTCGCCTTCTAGGCGGGTCAGCTCGAAATAGTGGGTGGCAAACAGCGTCTGTGCCCCGGCCGCGTGCAGGTGTTCCAGCGCCGCCTGGGCAATTGCCAGGCCGTCCAGGGTACTCGTGCCGCGTCCAATTTCGTCCAGAATGACCAGGCTGCGCGCCGTGGCGCCGTGCAGAATGGCCGCCAGTTCGCTCATCTCGACCATGAAAGTGGAGCGGCCCCCAGCCAGGTCGTCGCTGGCCCCAATGCGGGTGTGGACCGCGTCGTAGATAGGCAGCTCGGCGCGGTCAGCAGGCACAAAGGACCCAATCTGATGCAGCAGCGCGCACAGGGCCGCCGTGCGCAGGTACGTGCTTTTGCCCGCCATGTTGGGGCCGGTCAGCAGGACCAGTCGGCCCGCCTCGCCCAGCGTCACGTCATTGGGCACAAAGCGCCCGCCCAGGCTGAGCTCCACCACCGGGTGCCGGGCCTGGGTCAGCCGCAGCTCGCCGCCGTTCCCCTCGGCGGTCTCGGGCCGAATCCAGCCGGCCTCGGCGGCCACTTCGGCCAGGGCAGCCAGCACGTCCAGGTCGCTCAGGGCGCCCGCCGCGTCCGACAGCGCTTCGGCGTGGGCGGCCAGGCCGGCGCGCAACTCGGTAAAGACTTCCAGTTCCAGGCGGCTGGCCGCCGCTTCCAGGCGGGCAATCTCGCGCTCGCGCTCGCGCAGGTCGGGGCGGGTAAAGCGGGCGCGGTCTTTCAGGGTGGCAATCTGGCGGTAATCGGCGGGCACCTTGCTCAGGTGAGGCCCCGTGACCTCTAGATAGTAGCCAAAGACGCCGGTAAAGCCCACCTTCAGGTTGCCGATGCCGGTGCGCACGCGCTCGGTGGCCTCCAGTTCGGCCAGCCAGGCGCGGTGCCCCAGGGCCTCGGTGCGCAGGGCGTCCAGGTCGGCGTGAAAGCCGTCCCGAATCAGGCCCCCCTCGCCGGCCCGGATGGGTGGCTCGTCCACCAGCGCAGCGCGGATGCGCGTGACCACATCCGGCAGCCCGGCCAGACGCTCACGCACGCCGCCCAGCAACCCGCCCTGTCCGGCAAGAAGTGTAGTGACCTCGGGCAGCAGGTCCAGGGTGCGGGCCAGCGCTGCCACTTCCCTGGGCGCGGCGCGGCGGGTGGCCACGCGGGCGGCCAGCCGTTCTAGGTCGTGGGCGCGGTAGAGCAGGGCGCGCACGCTGCCGCGCAGGTCCGGCGCGCGGGTCAGGGCCTCGACACTGTCCAGGCGGGCGCGGATACTCAGTTCGTCCAGCAGCGGCGCGCGCAGCCAGGCGCGCAGGCGACGGCGTCCGCCCGCCGTGCGGGTCTGGCACAGCACGTCGGTCAGGGTGCGGCCCTGGGGCGCCTGCGCCTGAAACAGTTCCAGGGCGCGTACGGCGGCGTCGGGGAGGCGCATGTGCGCGCCGGGTTCAAAGCGCACCACCCGCCGCACCATGTTCAGCTCACCCTGCTGGGTCATCCGGGCATAGCCCAGCACCGCGCCGCAGGCGCGCACCAGCGCGGCGGAACTGAGGGACGGCGGAACTTCGCCTAGCGTTAGAGTTAAGGCGTCGCGGCTCTGGGCTTCGTCAAAGGTGGCGGGCGAGAGCATCACCGGAAAGCGCGCCTGAAAATCAGCCAGCAGAGCGGCGTTGCCCGACAACTCGGGCGCCAGCAGCACCTCGCGGGCGCGGCAGCGCGAGAGTTCGTCATATAGCGCCAGCCGCGTATGAAAGGCCGCGCAGCGAAACTCGCCGGTGGACACGTCCAGCAGCGCCAGCGCGTAGCCGTCGCCTGTGGCCACCGCCGCTAGGTAGTTCTCGTCGGCGCCCAGATGCCGCTCCTCGGTCACGGTGCCGGGGGTCAGCAGCTGCGCGACCTTGCGCTCCATCAGGCCCGTGCCGGGTTCCTCAAACTGGTCGGCCACCGCCACGCACACGCCTGCGGCCAGCAGCCGCTCTACATGGCTGTCCAGCGCCCGCAGCGGCATGCCGGCCATGGGCGTCGAAAAATCCCTGCTGCTCTTGTGGGTCAGCGCCAGGCCCAGAATGCGGGCGGCGCGCTCAGCGTCTTCGCCGAAGGTCTCGTAGAAGTCGCCCACCTGAAACAGCAGCAGCGCGTGGGGGAGACCCTCAGCCACTTCGTCGCGCAGGCGCACATACTGCTCCAGCATGGGCGGCAGCGCCCCTGAACCGGTTCCCTTGAGGACGTTCTGTGCCCGCATTCTGGGCAGGATAGCGCCGGACTGAAAAGGAGAAAGGACTCAGGCGACGATTGGCAGGGGAAAGCATCAGAGCAGGGACGGAGCTGACAAGGTTTCCCCGGCCAGCGGCGTACACCGTTGAGGTGCCGATAAAAAAGCCGATGGGCGAGATCACGCCGTCGGCTTTCAGGTTAAAAAAGTTCGGTTTACTCGTCGCAGCCCAGCGCGCGCAGCAGATCCAGTTCCGTGATAGCGCGGACGGGGCGGGGGGCAGCCAGGGCAGGCCGTGAGAAACGGCGGGGAAACAGACGGCGCAGTAGGGCAGTCATAGGCACACTCTCCTGAAGCTGATGTTCTTCTGATCTTACATGAAGATGCCTTCATAGAATGTGAGTTATGTTGAGTATCGGGCGGGTGGTTTCGGCTGCACCGCGTCCCGCCTCCGGTCCCCTGGACGCCACTTGCGCCTACCATGCCCGCTATGGCGTACGACCCCCGCATGAACTACGATCCCAGCCGCAAACTGACGGACGGTGACGTTCTGGACCGCAAGCCTGAAGGCTGGTGGGGCGACAGCGGCAAGCTGTTTCGGGACGTGCCTTTTGCCAACTTCATGGAGGGTGTGGCCTTCGCGGTGCGCGTGGCTGAGCAGGCCGAGGCGCGCGGCCACCACCCGGACATTCACATCCACTACCACTATGTGCGCGTCAACTTCTTTACCCACGACGCGGGCGGCGTCACTGAGTTGGACCTTGAGAGCGCCCAGGCCGTGAACGCCCTGCTGGAGCAGCCGGCCCCTTGAAACTCCAGATTCCCGATGCCGATGTGCTGTGGGACAGCCTCCCCGCTCTGCGGCGCTTTGAATTGACGCTGACGGTGGAGGCCAGTGACCTGGACGACCTGGCCCATGTGAATAACACCGTTTACCTGGCCTGGTGCGAGCGGGTGGCGCGCGACCACGCCCTGCACCTGGGCATGGGCACCCAGGCCCTGCTAGAGGCGGGTGCAGTGCCCGTGGCCCGTCAGCACGTGATTGATTACCACCGTCCCGCTGTACTGGGCGACCGGGTGCGCGTGCGCACCGCCCTGACTCGGCACGCTGGCGTGCGCAGCGTGCGTGCGTACGCCCTGGACCGCATGAATCCCGGCGACCCACCAGAAGGCGTGCGCCTGGCCGAGTGCCAGACCGAATGGGTGTGGGTCGACCCGGTTAGCGGCCGCCCCAAACGGGCGCCGGCTGGGGTCAGCGCGGCGTTCGGTTTTAGCGGCTAAGTGCCAGGGCGTCGGGCACCGACCCGGCGGCCAGCAGGATGGCCCGTGCCGGGGCGCCGTCCACGCCCACCAGCGGCAGCGGCAGGCACACGAGGTCGTATTCACCGTCCGGCACGCCACTCAGATTCAGCCCTTCCAGAATGAAGACGCCGGCGTCCCGGCAGGCGGCGTGGGCGTCCAGCGTCTTGCTCGTCAGGGGGTCCACACTGGGCGCGTCGGTGCCCAGCAGGCGCACCCCCCGCGCTGCCGCCGCCTGCACAAACGCGGGAGAGAGGGCGACGAAGTCTTCGGGAAAGACGTCCCAGTGCGCCGGTTCGCCGCTGTGCAGCAGCAGCCGTGGTGGCAGGGCGGAAGGCAGGGCGCCCAGCACGCTCGCCTCTACCAGCGGGCCGGTGACCGTCAGCACCTGACAGCGGCCGAGGTACAGGGTCAGTGGCACCTCGTCCAGCCGCGCCCCGGTGTCGTTGTAGTGCCACGGCGCGTCCACATGGGTGCCGGTGTGCGTGCTGGTGCACAGTTCGCCCGTGTTGACCGTATCGCCGGCGGCCATGCGCGCCCCCGCATTCACGCGGAAGGGCGCGTCACCCGGCCAGTTGGGATGGCCTGGGGTCAGGCGGCGTGAGAGGTCATGCGGAAAGGTCAGCATGCGGCCACCATACCGGGCGAGTGGGCTTTGGGTCCGCGCCTCTTGTGGCCTGGCCTACAAAAGCCGGACAATAGCGGTATGACCCTACGGACATTGGGGGGCCTGTCCGTGGAAGGCGTGACCTTCCGGCGGGAAAAGGTGCTGCTGCTGCTGGCTTATCTGTGCATAGAAGGCCCGCAGCCCCGGCGGCGTCTGGCCGAACTGTTCTGGCCCGAGGCCGCCAATCCCATGAACTCGCTGGCGCAGCATCTGGTGCATCTACGCGGCCTGGCCGGTGCCCTGGCCGAAGATGGCCCCCGCGTGGCGGCGGGCATGGCCTGCGACGCCGCCCTGCTGCGGGACGCCACGCGCCGGGGCCGGGCCGCCGAGGCCGCCGCCCTGTACGCCGGCCCCTTTCTGGACGGCCTGGGCATTCCGCTGGGCGCCGACCTGGAGGAATGGGTGTATGACACCCGCGAGGCCCTGGCCCTGGAGGTGCGAGGCGCCCTGCTGACCCTGGGTGCGCAGGCCGCCGCCCACGGACAGCGTGAGGCGGCAGGAGACCACGCTGCCCGCGCCCTGACCCTGGCCGGCGCCCCCCCCGCCGATGAACTGGACCTGCCCCGGCTGCACCACCTGCTGACCCTGGGTGGGCACCCGCTGGCGACCCAGGTGGAGCGTGACGCCCGCACCCTGGGGCTGGACCTGGACGCCGCGCCGCAGACCAGCAGCGCACCTTTCGTGGGCCGAAGTGCGGAACTGGCCGCCCTGGGCGCCCTGACGTCCGGCCAGTTTGTCTGGGTCAGCGGACACGCAGGGATGGGCAAAACGGCGCTTCTGGAGGCCCTGGCCCGCAGCGGCGGCTGGACGGTGTTGCCGGGGCGGCTGGACCTACCGTACGGGACGCTGGCTCCGCTGGGGGCCGCGCCACCAGGAGGCGCCCACGCCGCCGCGCTGCCACTGCGCGACCCGCACCTGAAGTTGGCCATAGACGGCTGGGAGGGCACCGACGAGGCCACCCGCGCGGTCCTGGCCCAGGCGGCGCGTACCCGCCCCGGCGCCCTGCTGGTGGTGACGGGGCGCCTGCACCCGCCCTTTGATGTGGACGCCCACTTGAAACTGGCGCCGCTGACCCCCGACGAGCTGGCAAACGCCGACCTGTATGCCCAGACTGACGGCCACCCAGCACTGGTGGGCGCAGCGCTACGGGGGCAGCCGCTGGACCTGCGACTGGGGGCGCGGGTCCGGGCCTACCCAGCGCCGGTGCGCGACACCTTTCTGCTGCTGGCCCTGCAAGACCAGCCCAACCTGCGCGCCACCCGCGCTGCCCTGGGCCTGACTGCCGACGAATTCGCCCGCACCCTGTCCTTTCTCACGACCGAGGGTCTCACGAGCGAAGCCGGGCGCGTCTACGCCGCTGCCGCCACCCGCGACCACCTGAATCAGGTGCAGGTTCACGCCGCGCTGCTGCACCTGAAACTGGGCCGCGCTCTACCCGAAGCTGACGCCTGGCCCCACTACGAGCAGGCCCGTGACCTCTGGGAAGACCACGACGAGGCCCGCGCTGCCTGCGCGGCCCGCCTGCGTGCCCAGACGCTGCTGAAGCGCGGTTACCCCGGCCCCGCCGCCGCGCTGCTAGACACCCTGGCCGATGTGGCCAGCCTGGCCTTTCCTCACGCCTGGGCGCTGATTGGCGTGGGGAGGTACAACGATGCATACACCCGCCTCAATGCCCTGTCCGAGCAGGCGCAGGGCACACCTGAAGCCCTGGCCGTGCGCGCCACGACCCTGGTGCGGTTAGGTCGAGCAGAAGAAGCGGTGGCGCTGGCAGGGCAGATCGGGGGGAGTGGGCCGGAGGCGGCCCATGCGGCGAGCGTGAAGGCTCATGCGGCTCGGATTCGTGAGCAGTGGGCAGAAGCCCGGCGCCATAGTCAGATTGCTGCTGATTTGTGGCAAGTCAATGGAGATGAGGAGCGGGAACTGGCGGAGTTGGTGATGGTGGCACGGGTGCGGGTAAAGCTGGGAGCAGAGCCACAGGAGGCGTTCCGCGCAGTTCTCGCTTCGACAAATGGCATGCCCAGCGTTCGAGGGCTCGCTCTCGTGAATTATTCTCAGGTTCTACAGGAAGCGTCCCAGTATCAAATTGCTGAAACAGTCATGCTTGATGCACTCCAGGATTTGAAAACGGCTGGCGATTATGCTGGTCTGGCGGGGGTTCACATTAACCTGGGAGTAGCTTTTCACCAGTCTGGCCGTCTTAAAATTGCTGTCGAGCATTATCAGCGTGCTGTTGGCTACCTTAAAGGCAGTGGCAACTTGAGGCATTTAGGTGTTGTTCTGAGCAACCTTAGTGAGATAGAAGGCGATCTGAGCGCCTTTGAAGATTCTTTGAAAATGCTGGAACAGGCTGGGCATCAGGAATTGGTGGCTCAGATTCGCCGGAATGCCCAGCTCAGTGCTTCTCCTCCGGCTTCAACGTTGCAGTCGTGAAATGGACAGCACCAATCATGGCCCGGTCATGCCATGGCGGGCACGCTGTACACCGGAGGTTGGCATGAAAAGACGAGGAAAAGTGTTGGCGGTGTGCGCCGCCGCAGGAATGCTAACGGCGGGCGCCCAGAACGTGACAGCGGCCAATACCCTACGGTTATTCCCGGCGGCAGCGGCACCAGGCGAAACGGCGTGGTTGGTGGGGGCAGCCAATCTAGGGACGCAAGGGCGGATCTGGGTGGGTGGGCAGGCCACGTCATACACCCGCGACGTGGCGTCAGGCTGGCTGGCCTTTCAGGTGCCTAAGACCGCAGCGGGTGGGCCGCAGTTCGTCGGCTTTCAGGGGCCAGTGGAAAAAAGCGCGCTGGTGTTAAATGTCTTGCCAACCGAGGCGGCGGCGCAGAATGTGGTGGCCTACGTTCGCCCCGCTGCGGTGAATACAGTGCAGCGTGAGTACGGAATGCGATTGCGTCGTCTTTTTGAAACCTGCCAGAAATCCTGTCCCCAGGCTGTGAGGGCGGTCATTGAACGTCTGGCGGTGCTTAAGCCGCCGTCCTTCACACCTCTGACGGCGAGAACCGGAGGCGCAGGAAACCCTGGAGCGGTCGGAACGCTAAACCCGAATGTTCTGGCCGTGCCTGCCATGCAAACGCTTGACCTCTCTACGCTGGCGAAGACTGTCCCTGCGGCCACGAATGCTCCTCTCTGCTCCTTGGTGGCTGGGGAGTTTCCTACAGCAGGGCTACCCACTGGACAGGTGCTGAGCTTACTAGGGTTGTTATTCGGTCCGGAAATGCAGATAGACCCTACAACTGTAGGTCATCCCGACCAATCCGCCACACCCTTCAAAAACGAATCTCCTACCACCATTATCAGTAAGGTCATGAATTTCAAAGGCGGCAACGGCAAGGGCGTGACCATCCACATTCTCGACACTGCCAGCGGTCCAGGCCGCGCCGACCCCTTCGTCATGGCCGAGCCGGTCAACTACTACAACGAGATTTACAAAGGCCGCCCGTACCACGGCAGCGTGGCGGGCATGATTGCAGGCACTCTGGCTCCTAATGCAGCCATCAGCTACAAGCCCGTGTGCGACCGCGACGGCCAATGCTCGACCCTTAAAACCGCGCAGGCTCTGTGCGCCGTGGTGGCTGAAGCCAAACGCAGCGGGCGTCATGTGGTGAATCTCAGTGTGGGTGGGCCCTACCCAACAGTGGGTTTGCAGCTGGCCCTGCGGGAGGTAGCGGCGGCTGGGGTGCCTACTGCGGCGGCTTATGGCAACCGCGACGACTGCGCTGGGCTGGTCAAGGGTGACCGCTGCCATCACTTTCCGGCTGACTGGAGCAGTGAGTTCCAGCTGGCTGCTGCTCGGCCCGCTGGCACCATGCTCTACAGCGTGGCCGGCTGGGATATCGCCACGAAACAGATGGCGACCTACAACCGGGGCGTGGGCAATCCTGGCGTGACCACCCTGCCACCCAGCGTGCAGGCGCCCGGCGAGTTCTGGATGGGCGGCCTGCCCTACTTCGGCAGCAGCTTTGCCGCGCCTGTCGTCAGCGGCGTCCTGGCCAACTGGATGAGCTGCCGCGCTGGGGTGCCGCTGCTGCCGCTGCTGAACACGCCAGGGCAACTCCCACTGCCGCTGGCCATCCTGAGCGCCTGCCCGTAAGCCAAAAGAAAAAGCCCGCCCTGTTGACCGGGGCGGGCTTTTTCTTGGCTCAGGTTATACAGATTCAGATGAAATCCGAGTGGACTTGGGAAGCTGCGCAGCAGAGCGAGCAGGTGCGCGAGATGGAAGCGCAGACGGAAAGGCACCGGCTGCGCTGCAATTAAGCGGAATCCGTATTACACGCTGATTTCGGCAAACCTCGCGTTTTCCTGAATAAAGGTCTTACGGGGGGCCACCTCGCTGCCCATCAGGTTCTCGAAGACCTCGTTGGCCACAATCAGGTCCTCAATGCCCACGCGCTTCAGGGCGCGGGTTTCAGGGTTCATGGTGGTGTCCCACAGCTGGTCGGCGTTCATCTCGCCCAGCCCCTTGAAGCGCTGGATGTCGTACTTCTTGCCTTCCTTGTTGGCGCGGGCCACATGCACCTTCAGTTCCTCGTTGGTGTAGAGGTACGTGCCTTTCTTCTCGCGGCCCACCATGATGCGGTACAGAGGCGGCTGGGCGATGTAGAGGTACCCCGACTCCACCACCGGGCGCATGTAGCGGTAGAAGAACGTCAGCAGCAACGTGGCGATGTGCCCGCCGTCCATGTCCGCGTCGGTCATGATGATGATCTTGTGGTAGCGCAGATTGGACAGGTCAAAGTGCATCCGGTCGCCCGTGCCTTCCACGCCGGCGCCAATCGCCCCAATGAGCGCGCGGATTTCAGCGTTCTTCAGAATCTTGTTCAGCTCGGCCTTTTCGACGTTCAGAATCTTGCCGCGCAGGGGCAGAATGGCCTGGAAACGGCGCTCGCGGCCACCTTTCGCTGAACCGCCAGCCGAAATGCCTTCCACGATAAACAGCTCGGATTCGCTGGGGTCCTGCGACGAGCAGTCGGCCAGCTTGCCGGGGAGGTCGTCGTTTTCCAGCGGGTTGCTGCGGCGCACGATATCGCGGGCCTTGCGCGCAGCTTCGCGGGCGCGGGCGGCTTCAGCAGCCTTTTCCACGATGGTCTTGCCGACCTTGGGGTTTTCCTCCAGGAATTCGGCAAACTTCTCGCCCACCACAGCGTTCACGGCCGTTTGCGCCTCGCTGTTCAGCAGCTTGACCTTGGCCTGCGACTCAAACTGCGGGTCTTCCACCTCAACGCTAACCACACAGTAAATCCCTTCCAGCAGGTCGTCGCCGCTGGGCGTGGGGTTGCCGCTCTTGATGAGGTTCTTGTCTTTGGCGTACTTGTTCAGGATGCGGGTGTACGCCGTCTTGAAGCCGGTCAGCGGGGTGCCGCCGTCGCGGGTGCGAATCATGTTCGCGTAGGTCAGGATGTTGTCGCTGGCGTAGGTGTTCGCGTGAATGAACGCGACTTTGACGTTCACGCCGCTGTGGTTGCCCGTCATGACGATGGGCTGGTCATACAGCAGTTTGGTGTCGTCGGTCACCAGGGCGCGGGCGAAATTGGCGATACCGCCCTTCTCATGGAAGATCTCCTGCTTGACCTGTCCGGCGTGCAGTTCGGTGCGTTCGTCGGTAATGACAATTCTCAGCCCAGTCAGGTACCCCAGTTCGCGCAGGCGGTTGCGAATGCGGTCATAGTTGAACTGATTGTCGAACTCCTTGAAGATGGCGGGGTCCGGGTGAAACGTGACGCTGGTGGCCCACGTGACCGTGGGGGGGGTGTCACCGTCAACCGTCAGGGGCTTGACCAGCACGCCCTTTTCAAAGCGGATGTTGTGGAGCTGGCCGTGTTTGTTAACGGTCACGTCGAGGAAGGTACTCAGGGCGTTCACGACCGTCGAGCCGACGCCGTGCAGGCCGCCAGAGACCTTATATGCCCCCTGGCCGAACTTCCCGCCCGCATGCAGCTCGGAAAAGATCACTTCGATAGCGGGGCGGCCCTTGCTCTCCATGATGTCAACAGGAATCCCGCGCCCGTTGTCGGTGACCGTGGCAGACCCGTTGGCGTGCATGGTGATGTGAATTTCGGTGGCGAAGCCGGCAAGCCCTTCGTCAATCCCGTTGTCAATGATTTCGGTCAGGAGCTGGTGGTAGCCGTCCACCCCTGTGCCGCCCTGGACGTACATGCCAGGGCGCTTACGCACCGCGTCCATGCCTTCAAGCATGCTGATGTGACTGGCGTTGTATTCGGCGTCGGGACGGTTGGTCGTGGTGATCTCTTCGACGGGCGAGTCGTGGAGGGTGTCATCGGTTTTGGTCATGTCACTCCTGGGACGCGGCTCCGGGTGGGGCCAGCGTATGATGGGGGAGAGGTGTAGGGAATTGCGCGTCCAGCCGCGCCTTCCAGCTCTGTTCAGTATACTACCAGAGTTGAAAAGGGTCAAATATTTTCTGTAAATAGCAGAATAAGAGAGGGAAAGTTGAAGGGGGAAGAATCGGCGTGTGGGTGGGTGCGCTCGGGCTTCTGGCTGGGGCTGGCCTGGCGGGTAAAGTTGGGTGCCGCTCGCTTCCCCGGTTTCCTGCGCAGAGAGTCGCCGTTACAATGCACGGCGAATGCTCCGCATAGCCCTGCTGTCTGCCTCATTGCTGGCCAGCGCCGCCAGCGCGCAGGAGGTGGCGTGCGCGCTGCCTCAGGCGCCGCTGCCGACCCGGACGCGGGCTGTCTTTGTGCTGGACACCAGCGGCAGCATGCGTGGTATCGGAGACGGGCGGGCCGACATCTTCGAGCGGGTCAAGGCCAGTATCGGGGCGTACGTACGTTCGCAGCAGCCGGACCAGGTGGAACTGATGACCTTCGATTCAGGTCTGCGCTCGCGCCGCACCTTCACGCGCCCTGCAGGCACCCCGGCGTGGAATGCGGCGCTGGGTGGCCTGCAGGCCGACGGCGAGAACACCTATCTCTACCGCAGCCTGCGTGACGCCCTGGCGCCCCTGTCGGCAGCAGGCGGCGCGGTCACGCAAGTGTTCGTGCTCACCGACGGCCGCGACAACGACACCCGGGCGGCAGGTCAGGCGGTCAGTCCCCAGGCCGCGCTGGCGGCGTTTCAGGGACGCGGCGTCCTGGACCGCCTGACCTACATTGCGCTGGGCACCGATATTCCCCCCGAAGCCCAGGCCGCTGTGCGCGCCAGTGCCTACGCCAGCGGCCTGACTGTGCCGGTGGGCGAGGTGCCGGCCCTGACCGCTGCGGGCCTGGAAGGCGGGCTGAGGGTGGCCGGCAGTGATGGCACCCTCTCCAGTCCCTTTCCGGCGGGCACACCACTGACGGTGGCGGGCGCGGAGCTGCGCAGTAGCGCTGGCGCCCTGACCCTGACCGACCTGCGCCCAGGCCGAGCGGCGCTGCTGTGTGCGCCGCCGGCCGCTGGCTCCGGCTGGCTGGCCCCCCGGCCCCGGCGGGTGCTCGTGCGCGCCGAATTGCCGGCCGGGGCCCTGCGCTGGTTGAACCCTGGCGCGGCGCGGCAACTGCGGGCGGGCGACGACCTGGTGCTGCGATACCGCGCGGCGCCGGGCCTGAATCCGGCGGCGGCCACGCTAGGCGGCCTGGGAGAAGGCGTACGCGGCAGCCTGGACGCGCGGCCCGGCGCGCGGGAATTTGCGGTGCGCCTAACTGGCCTCAGGGTCCAGCCAGGTCAGACGTTCGTTCCCACCCTGACCTTTCCGGGGTCGCCTCCTCTGGCGCTGCCTGAACTGGTGGGGGCGGCGGGGGGCCGGGTGCCGCCTGAGCCGGTCGGGTCATCGCCGCCGGCCACACCGGCCCGCGCGGTGCCGGCGCCCTCGGCGGTGTCGCTGCTGGTAGGGGCGTTGGTGGCCGCGCTCCTGGTTCTGGCGGCCCTCAGTCTGCGCCGCCCTGCCGCGCCGCGCGCCCGTCTGCGCCCCAGTGCGCCGCCCGCCGTTGAGGGCATTACCTACCGCGAGGACCGTACGCTCTCGCTGGTGTCGGCCAGCGGGGACGTAACGGGGGTGCCCACGCCTCTGGGCGGCCCCTTCGATCTGGGGCAACTGTCCAGCGTGCCGCACCTCAGCGGCCTGCGCGCCGAGCAGCACCGCGCCGGCCTGCGGATTTTGCGCGTGCCGCCGGACCTGGAAGTCAGCCAGGGGGCGCGGCTGGTGCAGCCGGGCGACGTGATTCGGCCGGGCACGCTGCTGGGGGTGGCGGTGGCCCGCCCGGCACGCGCGCCTCATCCCACCCTGGGTGAACTGACCGGTCTGGGGCTGCCGCTGGCGCTGCACACCGCCGGGCCCACCTTGCGGGTGCGCGGGCCTTACGGCGAACACGCCCTGACCCTGCACGCGCCGGTCACCGACCTGGGCCGCGTGCTGCGGGCGCCCGCCCTGGAAGACCTGACGGTCAGCCTCAGTGGGCGCGAACTGCTGCTGCTGCGCGTCCCGGCCCACCTTCAGGTGCGGGCTGCGGGCGAGGCCCAGCCCCTGCTCGGCGGAGCGGCGCTGCCGGCCCACGCGGTCGTGGACTTCCTGGCCGGCTGAGGGGCCGGCGCGTCCCCTGCTACGCTGGCAGCCATGGAGTTCCTGCGCCAGCTGCACGGGTATCAGATTGTCGGGTTTCCTATCCCGCTGTTTCCCACCCCATTGGCCCTGCTGACCCTGGTGCTGTTTGTCTGGAGCCTGGGGCCGGCGCTGAAACTGCAGGTCGGGACGCCTTTTCTGGTGTGGCTGCGCCTGACGTGGGCCGGGCTGCTCCTGCCGGGCGTGACGGGCATCCTGCTGGCGCTGGGCGGCCTGAAAGTGCCCAGTGCCACCGATGTGGGCGGCGCCACCAAGTACGGTTACGCCGCTGACCCCAGCCGCGACTGGGAACACTGGATGTACACGGCCTTTTGCCTGCTGACCCTGTACATCATTGAGGTGCTGGTCAAGGGGCGAATGGTCGAGCACCGCATCGGCCTGAGGCTGCTGCCCGTGGCGACGCTGTTTCTGTACGGCTGCGCCTACATGGTAGGGCGTGTGGCGGTCTTTCCGGGCAGTACCCCCGGCACCTGAACCGAAAAGCCAATCGCTCCAGCGGCCCTGGCACTGCCAGGATGACGCTGTGGCCCGCCGCCGATGAAATCCGAACAGACTCGCAGAGCTGCGCAGCAGAGTAAGAAGGAGAGCAAACAGTGCTTTTCCGGCTGTGCCGTCATGAAGCGGACTCTGTGATCAACGGCGCGTCAGCTTCACTTCACACCCGCGTGGCACAACTGTGATGAGGTGTGACCCCATGCGGCGACTGCTTTCTCTACTTGTTCTGGTGAGTCTGGGTTCCGGCCTGGCCCTCACGCCGCCCACTGTGACCGTCAAATCGGGTGACACCCTGTATAAGATCGCCAGCCGTGCGGGTCTGAGTGTGGTTCAGCTTCAGCAACTCAATGGCTTGACCGGCACAACCATCCGCGCCGGTCAGGTGCTGCGCGTGCGTGCGGTGACCTCATCTGCCCCCAATTACACCGTCCGGGCCGGCGATACCCTCCGCCGGATTGCGGCGCGGGCCGGGGTGTCGGTTGCGGCGCTCAAGGCCGCCAACGGGCTGCGCGGCGACGCCCTGCAACGGGGCCAGCGCCTGTCTGTGCCGCCGGCTGCCCGCCCAGCGCCGCGCCCCACCACTGAGGTCCGCACGGTGTATAGCTACATCTGGGTGGGCGTTAAAGACACGCCGCAGGCGCTGGCGGCCCGCTACCGCCTGAGTCTGGACGGGCTGCGGCGTCTGAACGGCCTGGGCACCTACCGCGCCGTCGTGCCGGGCAAGAAGCTGCTGGTGCCTATGCGGGTGCCGGTGCCTATTCCGCCCCGGCCGCAGCGCCAGCCAGTGACCTTCAAACGGCTGAAGCCCCTGAACGTGCCCGTGCAGATTGCCAATGTGGACCTGCGCTGGCGCGACGTGCTGGTGGCCCCGGTGCTGCCGTCCCGCCGCCTGACCTTCAGCACGGGGGCGCGAGTAGGCGACCTGGCCCGGCGCAGCGGGGCGCGGGTGCTGGTGAACGGGTCATATTTTCACCCGCAGTCGTACGCCCCAGCGGGCGACATCGTGACCCAGGGGCGGCTGCTGACCTGGGGCCGCATTCCGCAGGCGCTGACCATCACGCCCGACAACCGCGCGGCCTTCCGGGTCAGTGCGGTGGCGGCCCTGGGGCGCCCACTGGATACCTCGTGGGCCGGGCTGGAAACCGTGGTGGCGACGGGGCCACGCATTCTCAGCAGCGGCCAGGTGGTGACACGTTACAGCACCGTGTTCCGCGATCCGGCGCTGTTTGGCCGCGCCGCCCGCAGCGCTGTGGGCCTGATCGGCAACCGTGACCTCGTATTTGTCAGCACCCACGCCCGCCTGACCACCACCGAGATGGGCAAAGTGATGACCCGCCTGGGCGTGCGCGACGCCCTGCTTCTGGACGGCGGCAGCAGCGCGGGGATCGCCTGGAATGGCCGCGCCGTGCTGGACAGCGTGCGTAAGGTCAGTTACGGGATTGGGGTCTTTACGGAGTATGCGGGGCGGCGGTACGTGAAATAGGGAAGGGGACGAGAGTCAGCCCAGACCGCTGGTGGTTTTGACAGCAGTACCCAGAGCGGCCAAGGAAGATGATCCTCAACTGCTTCTCAGGCGAACGAAGTGAGGCACGCCAAGAGACAGCGGCAGTAACTGGGACGGCAGTGAAGCGGTCATACGGACTCCGATTGAATCGAGCAGAATGCTCGATGAAATCCGAGCGAAGCGAGAAGGAACAGATGCGGATTTCACGATATGGAGACATAGACGGCGCCTTTCCGGCTGTGCTGCAATGAAGTGGAATCCATATCAGGTCTAGAGGTGGCCAATCGGCTCTTCGCTAAAAACAGCCTGGCCATCCCCTCCATCGGAGACTGACAACAGCCCATACGTGCTGGGCAGCCCTGGCAGTCTGGCTCCTGTTGCGTCGGCCTCGTCTCAACCGAGTGTGCGAGAGAGTAAAAAGCAGACGGCGTTGTGACCGTGAGCGCGCTCTGGCGCCCGAACACCCTCAGGCCAGGCTCACCGGGTCGTCCAGCAGCGTCTGCACCGCCTCAAAGTAGGCGCCCACGTGGCGCCCGTCCATCAGGGCGTGGTGGACCTGCACCGACAGCGGCATCTGCCAGCGCCCGCCCACCTCGGTAAACCGACCGGTGCTCAGGCGCGGAATAGAGTCGGCCGGGGCCAGCGGCATGGCGTGGGTGATGGCGGTAAAGGCGACCCAGGGCAAGCTGGAGAGATACAGCACGTTGTCCTGCACGGGGTCTTCGTCCAGGCCCGGCTGCGCGCGGCTGGCGGCCAGGGCGGCGGCGGCTCCCTGCAAAAACCCCGGTGCATCGGGCTGGTAGGGCAGCAGGCAAAAATGAAACAACTCGCTCTCGGCCCCGGCGTCGGTCACCGAGGGGTGAACGCGCTCATGCTCCACCACCTCGTCCCCCCAAATCCGCCAGCGAAAGGGCGTGAGTTCGTTGGCCGCGCGGCTCAGCACGTAGGTCACAGCTGGCGTAAAGGCCACCTGCCGCCCCTGCACCTGGGCCCGGAAAGCCGTGATGTCCACCGGGGCCGTGACGCTGAAATGCGGCTGGGTGTAGCCCCGGAAAAAGTCAAAGTGGGGCCGGCGCGGCCAGGTGTTCAGGTCCAGGGTCTTCATATCATCAGGCTAGAGCAGGGCGCCCAGTCGCCCGCCATGCCGTACCATGCGGGGATGCCGCGCTTCTCCCTTTTCTTTTCCTGGTGGCGACCATGAGGACCGAGCAGCTGCAGGCACAACTGCTGCGCGTGCTGAGTGACGCTATTGCCGGACTGCAAGATCCCCGTGTGCCCATGATCGTGACGGTCGAGCGGGTGGCGCTGACCCCCGATTACAGCCTGGCGCGGGTGTACGTCAGCTCTATGTCTGGCGAGATGGAAGACCTGCTGGAAGCCCTGCGCGGCGCACGCGGGCACCTTCAGCGCCAAGTGGCCGATCAGGTGAGGCTGCGCCGCACGCCCACGCTGGAGTTCTACGCGGCTGGAGAGCGCTGGTGAGCGCCTTTGTCTCGGTGCTGCGCGTGCGCTACGCCGAGACCGACGCGATGGGGGTCGCCCACCACGCCGGCTATCCGGTGTGGTTCGAGGTGGCGCGCACCGACGCCATGCACGCGCTGGGGCTGCCGTACCGCGAGGTGGAGGCGCGCGGCTACTACCTGATGCTCTCGGGCCTGAACGTGGAGTACCGCCGCGCCGCTCGCTACGACGACGAACTGCACATTCACGCCCGCCTGAGCAGCGTGCGCTCCCGCACCCTGACCTTTACCTATGAGGTGCGCCGGGCAGAGGAAGTGCTGGCCACGGGCGAAACGCGCCACATTGCCACGGACCACACCTACCGCCCAGCCCGCCTGCCCGACGACCTGCTGGCGCTGCTGCAAGGCGCTGTCAGCTGAAGCAGAGGTGACCTGGGCCAGTTGCCGCTGGCCTCTGAACAAGTTGAACGAGCAGGCGGATTCAGCCATTGAGATGGACAGAGTTAGCCGGTCCGGCGAAGGGAAGGGCGCAGCTTGCACAGTCTCCAAAGCCCAGGTCTCTGCACCTGTCCCGCGTGGCCCTGTGATTTCAGTCAAATGCTCTAGACTGCCGCTCTGATGAGTCACCTGTCCCGTACCCTGCCGGTCAAGCGGGCCGCCCATGTCTATCTGGTACAGGACGGCCACCTGCTGCTGGTCGAAGAACGGATGGACGACGGCAGCATCTTTTATGGTTTGCCGGGCGGCAAGGCCCTGCCCGGCGAAACCCTGGGCGATGCGGCGGTGCGGCAGGTGCTGGTGGAAACCGGCCTGACCGTGACCGACCTGATGTTTGTCAGTCTGCTTGAAGGCGAACTGCTGACCGGCACCCGCAACGAGTGCTACGCCATTTTTGGCCGCTTTACCGCCACCTTCCACGGCTCGATAGACCCGACCGACCCCGAGGTCGTGGGGGTCAAATGGGTGCCGTTTGACCAGATCGAGGGGCTGGTGCGCTACGGCCCGCCCCCCGAGGTCGAAGAACGTAATCCGCTGCTGTGGGTGCCCACGCGCGACTTCGTGCAGGGCCAGCCCCGCTCGTACTACCCAATTTAAGGCGGTGCGGCGGGCAGCGCTGGCCCTGACCCTCACGCTGCTGGGCGCGGCGCTGGGGCAGCCGCTCCCGGCGCCGGCTTGGGGCGATTCTGTCTATCCCCGGCTGGGCCAGGCCGGCCTGGATGTCACCCACTACGACGTGACGCTCCGCGTGGCCCGTCCCGGTACGCGCGCGCTTCAGGGCGAGGTGACCCTGACGGTGCGCGCCGTGAGGGCCTTGCCGCTGCTCAGCCTGGACTATCTGGGCGCGGCCGTGACGGGCGTGACCTGGAATGGTGCCGCCGTGCCGCACGAGCGTACCCCTGAAAAGCTGCTGGTGCGCCGTCCTCTGGCGGCGGGGCAAACCGCCCGCGTGACCGTGCGGTTTGACGGCGTGACGGGCGAGGTGCCTGACCCATTGCTGCCGGGTGCGCTGGGCTGGCAGGCGGTGCCGGGGCCTGGGGGCGGCGTCAACTTTGCTTACAGCGAGCCGGACGGCACCCGTGCCTTCCTGCCGGTCAACGACCACCCAGCCGATCCGGCGACCTTTACGCTGCGGGTCACGGTGCCCCCGGGCGTCACCGCCGCGGCCAGTGGAGTGCAGACCGGTGTGCAGGAGGTGGTGGCTGGCCGCACCTTTACCTTCGAGCAGCGCCAGCCCATTCCCCCATATGCCCTGGCCCTACACCTGGGGCCGCTGGAGCGGGTGGACCGGCCAGCGGTGGTCTCGGGAGGAAAGCAGGTGGCGCTGCGCGATTATTTCCCGCCGGGCATCCCGCCTGCGGTGCGCGCGCCTTACGCCCGCACTGGCGAGATTCTGCGTGTATTAGGCGAGTGGTTTGGGCCGTATCCCTTCGAGACCTACGGTTCGGTGGTGGTCACGCCGCCCCTGCCCGCGCTGGAAACCGCCACGCTGTCCACCATGCCCGTCACCTCCAGCTCGGTGCGCGTCATTGTGCATGAGGCGGCGCACCAGTGGTTCGGCAACAGCGTGGTGCTGGGCGACTGGGCCGACACCTGGCTGAACGAGGGCTTTGCCACCTACGCCGAACTGGTGTGGGCGCAGAGCCAGGGTGAGGATGGCCAGGCGATGGTGCAGGGCTGGTACGCCCGTTTGCAGGCGCGCGGCACCCGGCCCCTGGTGGCCCGCGCAGCGGACGAACTCTTTGACGGCAGCGCCTACGCACGTGGCGCCCTGGCCCTCCATGCGGTGCGAGTGACCGTGGGTGACGCGGCCTTTAAGAGCTTCCTGCACATCTACGCCCGCCAGCAGGCGGGGCAACCCACCCGCACGGCGGACCTGCTGAGGCTGGTGCGCGCGCAGCTCGGTCAGCCGGCCGACGCCGTCCTGCGCCGCTGGATAGAGTCGCCGACCCTGCCCCCACTGCCGGGCCTTCAGACCCCCTGAAGCTCATCTTTACCCAGGCTGAAGGCAGCGGCCCTGACCAGAGGGGGGCGTGTACGCTGCCCCCATGTGGCCTTTTGGAAAGAGCACAGCGGACCGCGTCAAGGACGCGCTGAACGAGCAGCCTCGCCTGAAAGACCTGGGGCTCCAGGTTCAGGAACGCGGCGGCGCGGTCACGGTGAGCGGGATGGTGCCCAACGAGCGCTACCTGCCTCTGATTCGCGTGGTGGCGGAGGGCATTAACGGCGTGAAGAGCGTAGACGTGAGTGGCGTGACCTTCGAGCAGGCCAGCTCTGCACCGGCGCAGAACAGTGCCGCCTCTCCTTCAAGCCCGTCAGAGAATGCGGGCCAGACCACCCTGCCGGAACTCAAGCCCCAGGTGGCCCCCACGACCGGCAACCTGAACGCCCATCCCAGTGCCGCCCAGCTCCAGGAACTGGAGCCCATGCCAGAGGCGGAAGTGGCCGAACTGGAGGACCGCAGCCGTATCGCCAAAGCTGTCCTGAAGGCGCTGCGCGGCAACGGAGAACTGGCCGACGACCCCATTGACGTGCTGCAAAGCGGCAAGACCGTCATCCTGCGCGGCGTGGTGGACAGTGACCATGAGCAGCGGCTGGCCGAGAAGCTGGCCCGCGAGGTGGACGGGGTGGCGGGTGTGGATACCAGTGGTCTGCGTGTGGCGGCGGGCGCCAAGGCTCTGGTGAAGGAGAAGGACGAGACCAGCGGTGACACGGTGTACACCGTCAAAGCCGGCGACAGCCTCTCGGAAATTGCCCAGAAGTATTACGGCGACGCCATGCAGTACAAGAAGATTGCCCATTACAACAACATCAGCAACCCCGACCTGATTCAGCCGGGCCAGAAGCTGCGCATTCCGGGCTAAGCGCCTGATGCGATCAAGAGGGCACCTGGGCCATCCGGGTGCCTTTCTTGTGAATCACTACTCTCAGACTCTGATATCGGAATCTGATACCCATATGGATATCAATCTTTTCAAGGGCAACCTGGACCTGATCTTGCTGAGTGTGCTGGAACGCGAAAGCGGGTATGGCCTGGACTTGGCCAAGCGGGTGCAGGCGCTGACCGATGGGGCCATTACCCTGAACGCGGGCAGCCTCTATCCCGCGCTGCACCGCCTGGAGCGCGCGGGATTCTTGCAGACCAGTGAAACCACGCTGGCGCGGGGCGGGCCCCCGGTGCGCACCTACGTCCTGACCGACGCGGGCCGCGCCGAACTCGTGCGCCGCCGCGAAGGGTACTCGGCTTTTGACCGGGTGCTCCGGAGTCTGTGGTGAGCGCCCTGCCCCCCGAAGCCCACACGTACCTGCGCCGGGCCACCCGGCTGCTGCTCCCGCGTGCACAGCGCGCCGCACACGCCGAGCTGCACGCCTACCTGCATGGCCTGATGCATGACGCGCTGGTGCGGGGCCTGCCGGCAGGCGACGCCTGGCCAGTGGCTTTGCGGGCGGCGGGTCCGGTCTGGCCCCTGGCGCTGCGGCTGGCGGCGGTGCATACCCTGCCTCCTCTGCGCGCCGCGCTGCTGGTGGGGGCGGCCCTGGGCGGCGCTGCCTACGCCGTTCAGGCGGGTGGGGCCAGTGCCCCGGCGCTCAGCTGACCCTGGAGCGGCCATGACAGGTGACTGGCGGCGCGCCTGGCGCTGGGTGCGCGAGTGGCTTCAGCCTCTCGCTGTTGCCCTGCTGCTGACCCAGTTTGGTGCCTCCGCCGTGCGGGTGGACGGCGCCAGTATGTTGCCCGCTCTGCGCCACGGTGAATGGTTGGTGGTGGGCACTGCGGCCGGCTGGGCGCACCGCCTGGGGCTGGGCGGCTACGCGCGGGGTGACATCGTGGTCTTCAAGCCGCCGCGTGAGGCGGCCTACGAATGGACCAACGTGTACCGCGGCCTGCCGCTGCCCTGGCGGTACCGGCATTTTCTGGTCAAGCGGGTGGCGGGGCTGCCTGGGGACCGTGTGGCGCTGCGCGGCGGCGTGGTGTGGGTGAACGGCCAGCCTCTGCCCGAGGAAGCCACCCAGACTTACTGGGCCGCCTTTTGCCCCGATACCACCAGTCTGGTGGCCAACAGCGTGGCGGCCAGCCCTACCCGGACGACTCTGGCCGAGGTGACGGTGCCGCTGGGGCATTACTTCGTGCTGGGCGATAACCGCAGCCCCGGCGGCAGCCTGGACAGCCGCACCTTTGGCCCAGTGCCGGTGGCCGACATCGCTGGCCGCGCCGCAGCCAGCGTGTGGCCCCTCCTGCGCCCCGAGCGCGCGGTGCCGCCCTGCGACGGCCAGCCGCAGCCCGAACGCCGCGTGAAACTGGAGGGTGAGACCCAGGTTGGTCCCCGCCTGCTTCAAGGCACGCATTGAAAATGGCTGAGGCATGTCGGGTGCTGGCCAGCAGGCCTCAGGTGCTGTCAGGTAAGGCGAGCAGGAACCGGACGGTGACTTGCTGGTGAAGAGGGTGATAGCGCTGTCTTCTTGAATCTTGGCAAAACGTCACCCCCTTCTATAAAAGCCGCTGCTCGTCACAGGCACCCGACCTGCTCTATCCCTCGGCACGTTCGCTTGATTCAGTCTCTGAGCGCGTGGAAGCCCACTCTGACGCCTGTCTTCTGAACCTCTCCAGCGCGGTTTTTATGCCCGTGCGCCTTTCGGGGGACGCTGCGGTGCTGGCCGGCCCGCTAGGCTGCGCGGCATGATAAGGGTCATGGGAGCACCTGCGCCGCCTGCCCGCCGCCTGCACCGCGGCGCGCTGGGCGACCTGCTGGACCCTGCGACCTACCGCGCCGCCCTATACGTGCTGCTCTCACTGCCGGTGGGCGGCGCGGTGGCGGGGCTGCTGACTGCGGCTGTGGTGGGCGGGCTGCTGACCCTGCCCGTGGTGATTGGGGCCGGGTTCCTGCTGGCCGCGCTGTGGCTGGTCTCGGCGCTGGGCGACGTGCAGCGCGTCCTGATTGGGTTGCTGGGGGTGCGGGTGGCGCGGCCAGCGGCCCCAGCAGGACCGGGCGGGCTGCTGGGCTGGCTGGGGGCCACGCTGGCCAATCCGGTCACCTACCGCACGCTGCTGTTTCACGTCATCCAGTTGCCGCTGAGCCTGGTGTGCTGGGTGGTGCTGTGTACCCTGCTCGCTATTCAGGTGCTGGGGCTGGGGGCGCCGCTGTGGGCCATGAACAGCGCCGTGCCCGTGGTTTGGGGCGAGTGGACGCTGCGGCCCGGCGCGCTGTCGGTGGCGGGGCTCATGCTGGCGGGCGCCGGCGCCCTGCTGGTCAGCGCCGGCGTCCTGAGCGTCATGGGCCGCATGTGGACCCGTCTGGGTGTCGCGCTGCTGGCCCCGGACGGCGACGAGGCCGCGCGGCGCGAGGTCGTGGCGCTGCGCCGGGCGGCGGGCCGGGTGGCCCTGGGTGACGACCTCAACGCCACCCTGGCTGACCTGACTGAACAGGCCTGGCAGGCCAGCACGGCGCTGGCGGTGGCGCTGGACGCGCCGGACGGCTCGCGCCGCGCGGTCAGTGGTGTGCCTGGGGCCTGGCCCGCCGCCCAGGAGCCGGGGCCTGCCCCTGGCGAGGCGAGCGTGCACGCGCTGCCCGGCGGCGGCTGGCTGGCCACCCTGCCCGTCACGCTGCCGGCGTCGGCCGGCACGCTGGACGGCGGCACCTTGCGCGCGTGGTATCCGGCTGGGGGCCGGCCCAGCGCCGATGAGCTGGCGTTTTTGCTGTCCATTGCCGACCACGCCGGCACTGCGCTGCACGCCGCGCAACTTATCGAGCGGGCCGGGGCGCGGGCCGGTGAACAGGAGCGCGCCCGCCTGGCCCGCGAACTGCACGACAGCGTGGCCCAGGCCCTGTACGGCATCACACTGGGGGCCAAGACCGCCCGCGCCACCCTGGAACGCGACCCGGCCAAGACCCGCCAGAGTCTGGACTACACCATCCGCCTGGCCGAGGGCGGCGTCTCGGAAATGAAGGCCCTGCTGTTCAGCCTGCGCCCTGACGCGCTGGAAGAGGGTGGGCTGATCGCCGCCCTGACCCAGCACGCGCACGCCCTGGAAGCCCGCCACGGCCTGACCGTTCACGCCGACCTGCGCGCCGAGCCTGACCTGGACCCCGACGCCCAGGCCGCCGCCTACCGCGTGATGCAAGAAGCGCTGCACAACGTGGTCAAGCACGCCCGCGCCCACACGGTCTGGCTGGGTGTGGCCCAGGAGGGCCGCTGGGTGACCCTGAGCGTGCGCGACGATGGCCGGGGTTTTGACCCGCAGGCGCAGGGGCGCGGCACCCTGGGCCAGCGCTCCATGCGCGAGCGGGCGGCGGGGGCCGGGGGGCACCTTCAGGTCACCTCTGAGCCTGGCCAGGGCAGCGCCGTGACCCTGACCCTGCCCCGGGTGCTGCCCGGAGGCGGCGCATGACCACGCTGCCGCCGTCCCGGCCACTGCTGCCGGTGCTGGGGCGCATGGCGCTGGGCCTGGGGCTGGTGGCTGGGGGCCTGGGGATTTTCTGGCAGGCCTCGCCGCGCAGCCTGACCCCCGGCATGAGCGTGCAGAGTACGCCGCTGTCGGTGCCGCTGGACGGGCCGCTGCCACTGGACCTGGCCAGCAGCGCCGCGCTGAGTTTTAACGGCGACCGGGTCAACGTGCAGCTGTCTGCGCTGCCCGCAGGCAGTGACCAGGCGGTGCAGGGGCACGTGTACCACCGCGCGCGCAACCCCGTGCAGGCGGAGGTCTCCCGCCAGGGCCGCGCGATCACCGCGCGGGTGGCCCTGATTGTCAGTCCGGTGCCTGTTCAGGTGGTGGTGGTCAATGGCCCCGAACCGGTGCAGCACCGCCTGACCCTGGGGCTGGCGCGGGGGCTGCCGCTGAGGCTGAGCAGCGTGACCACCAGCGGTGAGCAGGTTCTGGCGCTGGCCGCCTTGCGGGTCCAGGCGCTGAACTTGAGAACCGAGAGCGGGCGGGTCAATCTGGACTTGCCAGGGCGCCCCGCAGGCCCGGTCAGCGTGGTGACGCGCAGCGGCGACGTGACCCTGACCGCCCCCGTCGGCAGCGCGCCGGACGCCCTGCGGGTCAACACCACCAGCGGTGACCAGGTGCTGAACCTGGGCAGCCTGACGACCCAGACGCTGGGCGTGGGCAGCGGGAGCGGTCAGGTGAGGGTGACCCTGCCAGCCGTGTCAGGCCGGGCGTCGGTGACCACCGGCAGCGGCGATATCGTGCTCAGCGCCACGCCCCGCACCAGAGGCGCGCTGGACATCCGCACGCAGAGCGGGCGCGTCACGCTGCGGCTGCCTGAGGCGCTGCGTACCCGCGTGCGCTTTGCCGACCGCGACACTGTGAACTGGCCGCGCGGCGCCCCGGTCAGCCCCACCCCGGCCCTGGACATCTTTGTGGACGCCCCACGCGGCGACATTACCCTGACCCCCCTGGAGGAAACCCGATGACCACCCCTGCCCCCGTCCGTGTGCTGTTGGTTGACGACCACGCCGTTGTTCGCCAGGGCCTGCGCCTTTTTCTGGGCCTGGACCCCCTGATTGACGTGGTGGGCGAGGCCGCCAACGGCGAAGAAGCCCTTCAGGCCGCCGCCGAGCTGCGCCCCGACGTGGTGATCATGGACCTGATGATGCCGGTCATGGACGGCATCACGGCCACCCGCAGCCTCAAGCGCCAGCACCCCGACACCGAAGTGATTGCCCTGACCAGCACCCTGGAAGAGCACAAGGTCAACGGCGCCATTGAGGCCGGGGCCATCAGCTACATGCTGAAAGACGCGTCCAGTGACACCCTGGCCGACGCCATTCACGCGGCGGCGCGCGGCGAGGTGCGGCTGCACCCCGAAGCGGCCCGGCGGCTGGTGCGCGACTTTCGGGGCGGCGAGATGCGCGAGACCCTCACGCCTAAAGAAACGATTGTGTTGCAGCTGTTGGCCCACGGTTACAGCAACAAAGACATTGCCGCTGACCAGGGCGTCAGCGAAGCCACCGTTAAGACCCATGTGTCGCGCCTGCTGGGCAAACTGGGTCTGGACAGCCGCACCCAGGCGGCGCTGTACGCCCTGAAACACGGCGTCGCCCAGTTAGATGGGATAGAGCTGTAAGGCCAGGGACGCGCCGGAGCTAGTGGGTCACCGAAGCGAGAGGCGAGCGGTCACACCGCGCGGTGCAGTCGTTCTAGAGGTCTCTGTAGGCTGGCTGAGCAGAGGCGTAGGTGCCGCTTAATCCGCTGTTCCTGAAGGTGGATGGGTCGTTGTATGTGAAAAGGCGATGCGGCGGCAGACCACCACAGCTTCCGAGTGGGCTTATACGGACTCCGATTGAATCAAGCAGAATGCTCGATGAAATCCGAGCGGAGCGAGAGGGAATAGATGCGGATTTCGCGGTATGGAAGCGCAGGCGGTGCCTGTCCGGCTGTGCTGCAATGAAGCGGAATCCGTATTACATAGCGGCGAAGCCGAGCAAGCAACACCCGTGATGTGAACGCGGCGAAGGAGAGCTGTGGCTTTCCGGTGTGGCCTGCAATCAGGGCTATCCCATTTGCGTTGCGGGTCACTGCTGGAATGCGGCCAGCTGGGCCGTTGCTATCACCTGCTGAGCTGCACTGAGGGGCACCTCGACTGCTGTTGCAAGCTTGGCCGCAGGCGCAGGTCTGCCCAGGCGCGGTAGGCTCGCGGCATGACGGTGCCGCCTGCTCAGCCTGACCTGACTGCCCCAGCCACTTCGCCGGGGTCCCGCCCCATCCGGGCCGTGGATGGCAACCGCGCGGCGCTGGGGCTGCTGGCGGTGCAGAACGTGGCCTCGGCGGCGCTGCTGGCCCTGGGGGTGCCGCTGGGAACTGCGCTGCTGCTGGCCTTCTGCGTGGTGGTGCTGACTGGCGTGCTGCTGTTTCGCCCAGCTCTGCGGGCGCTGACCCAGGACACGCGCTGGCGCACGCCCCCGGCCTGGGGAATTGCTCTGGCCGCGTTCGTGCTGGCTTTTCTGGCCTCACGGGCGTTCGTGCTGGCTTTTGTCACCCTGTTTCCCCAGTCGGCCGAGAGCGTTCCGCAGTTTCTGAGCCGTGGGGCCGACCTGTGGGTGCTGCTGCTGGCAGCGGGCCTGCTGGTGCCCTTTGCTGAGGAGGTGGCCTTCCGCGGTCTGCTGATGCGCGGTCACGAGCGCGCCGCTGGCTTTGGGGTGGCGGCCCTGACCAGCACTTTGGTGTTTTCGCTGGCCCACGGCGTGCCGGCCAGCGTGGTGGGCATTCTGCCGCTGGCCTATGTGCTGGCCCGCCTGGTGCAGCACACCGGCAGCCTCTGGAACAGCGTGATTGTCCACGCCCTGAACAACACGCTGGCAGTGGGGCTGGGCAGCCTGCTGGCGGGGCGCCTGCCCGCCAATCAGGAGCAGGCCACCGAGCTGCTGAAAAATCCCGCGCTGGCGGTGCCCCTTTCGATCGGCGCTGCCCTGTTCGGCACGGTGGTCCTGGTGGTCCTGCACCTGTGGCTGACCCCCAAACCAGACTCTCAGGAACGCAGTGCGCCGGGGCCGTGGCTCAGCGCCTCGCTGGTGGCGATCGTGCTGTTTGGGGTGCTGGCGGCCCTGGCCACCCTGCCGGGTGTGATGGGCTGGCTGACTTCTGTGCGCGATGCCCTGCGCTAAAGCTGACGTTTTGGGGTTTTGCAAGTTTGGGGTCTTTACGGCTGGATTACGGCGCTACAAAGCCGGCCGGCCACTTCCCTAGCTCTATGGCCTTTGGGTGTAGCGCGCATATCCGAACGGCGTTGGTTGGCCCACGTTAGACCCGTCAGCCCGCTTAGGTTCCGCTCGAATGAACTCGGAGAGCTTGGAGTCTGCCCGGCGTCAGGGAGAGCGCTGGCAGGTCTTCTCACGCCGATTACTCCGCATGCACTTCCCAAAGAGGTATGGGGTCAAGTGCCGACACAATGGTCCGATGCTCACCCTCAGGCCAGCTGCCGGATAAGTGCCTTCACTTCCCATTTTCTGTCAATTCTGGTCGCGTTTTGGGGCGGCGTGCAGCAGGGCCTGGGCCAACGCTGCCGGGTCGTGGCGGGCCTGCCCCGGTTGTAGCAGTGGCAGCACCACTGCGCGCCCGCGCAGGTCGCGCCCCGCGCCACTGAGGTTCAGCAGGTGGGCGCCGTTCTGGGCGTAGCGGGCCGTCACGTCGCGCGGCGGCACGGCGCTGTTGACCAGCACGCAGTCCGGGGCGCGGCCCAAGTGCCGGGTAATCGCCTGCACATGCTCCTCAAGGGTCAGGTCGTCTGTTTCGCCGGGTTCGGTCATCAGGCTGGCCACATAGATGACGGGCGCCGGCGCCGCGCGAATTTCGCGGGCGATATCGGGCACCAGCAGCGCCGGAATGATGCTGGTGTACAGGCTCCCTGGCCCCAGCACAATCTGATCGGCTTCACGAATGGCGTGCAGCACCTCGGGCAGGGCGGGCAGCGCCGGGGGGTCCAGGCGCACGTCCTGAATCTGGGCGTCCCCCACCTGGGCCGCGAAGCCGCTCTCGCCGCGCAGCACCCGGCCGTCACTCAGGCGGGCGACGAGTGTGGCCGGCTGGGTGGTGGCCGGATACACCCGGCCGCGAATCCGCAGCACCTCGTGAATGTCCAGCATGGCCTCACTTAGGCCTCCCTGCTCCTCGCTCAGGGTGGCGAGCAGCAGGTTGCCGAAGGTATGGCCTTCCAGGCCGTCGCCGCGTTCAAAGCGGTGCAGCAGCAGCCGGGCCATGACCGGGCTGTCCGAGAGGGCGGCGTAGCAGTCGGTCAGGTCGCCGGGCGCGATCATGTCCAGGGACGCCCGCAGCCGACCCGACGAGCCGCCGTCGTCTGAGACGGCCACGATGGCGGTGGTGTTTCCGGTGTGGACGCGCAGCCCGGACAGCAGATTGCTCAGGCCGGTGCCGCCGCCCACCGCCACGATGCGGGGACCCCGCGCAAGGTGGCGGCGCTGGTACATCAGGTCCACCGCCTGCTCGGGGGCGGTGCCGGTGCCGCGCAGCACCGAGCGGTTGAGCATCATGATGCTCCACAGGGCCCCGAACAGCGCGAGCAGCATCAGGGCCATGCCGCCCGTGTACAGCGGCATGATTTCGGGGCTGACAAGGTGGTTGACCCACAGAATCCAGCGGGTGGCCGCAAAGTGCAGCGGGCCGGTCCAGGTAAAGTGCAGCACGCCCACGGCGCCGATAAACGTACACACCACGAACAGGGTCAGCCAGCGCTTGACCCCCAGGCCCGGCGACATCCACATTCTGGCGCGCCGAGTGGCCCGGCGGCCCCGGCGCAGGGTCTCAGTGCCCAGTGACCCTGTGGTCAGGGCGTCGGTGCCCAGCGGTTCCGGCCCGCCCACCAGCGGCGCCCGCCTGCCCTGCTCGCGCGGCAGGGGAGGGCCGCTCATTCTCCGTCCACTTTCATGTCGCGGTGGTCCATCACGTTGACGTTCAGGTCCTCAAGGTCCTGCGCCAGCCGGGCGGCCACCGCCACGCTGCGGTGCTGGCCGCCCGTGCAGCCCACCGCCACCGTGTAGCCGTGCCGGCCCGCCGCCCGCGCCCGCTCGGCGGCCACCCGCACGAAGTCGCGCAGCTCGGTGTAAAACTGCTCGGCGGCCTCGTCGCCAAAGGCGTAGCGCGCCACCCCGGCGTCCAGCCCCGTTTTGGGGCGCAGGGCAGGGTTGTAGTAGGGGTTGGGCAAAGAACGCACGTCCAGCACCATGTCCGCGTCACGCGGGGGCGCGTGCTTGAAGCCAAACGACATCAGGCGCAGGGTAAAGCTGTTTTCCAGCCGGAACAGACCCCTCACCCGCTCGGCCAGTTCCTTGGCACTCAGGTCGGTGGTGTCGATCACGGTATCGGCAATGGCGCGCAGGGGCGCCAGCAGGTCACGCTCACGGGCAAAATCCACCATCAGGTTCTCGCCCAGTGGATGCTCGCGCCGCGTAAAGTTGTAGCGCTTGAGCAGCACGTCGGAATGGGCTTCTAGAAACAGCACCCGCAGGTCCTCGCGGCGGCGTGACAGGCGGGTGTAACTGGTTTCCAGCGCCCCCAGAAAGTCGCGGGTGCGCGCGTCGGTGCTGATGGCCACGCACTTGAGGCTCCGGGCCGTCACCAGGTCGTGCATGGCCCCCCAGAGTTCCGGGGGCAGATTGTCCGTGATAAAGAAGCCGGCGTCCTCTAGGGTACGCAGCGCGGTGCTTTTTCCACTGCCGGACAGGCCAGACACGACCACAAAGGGCATGGGGGCAGTGTAGCGCGGGGGGATGAGCCCAGGGCGACCCCGCCCCTGAAGGCCCCGCCTTACGCGACGTCCAGCCGCTGCGCGGCGTGCAACCGGGCGTAGCGGCCACCCCTGGCCAGCAGGGTGTCGTGCTGCCCCTGCTCGGTCACCTGGCCGTTTTCTACGACCACGATGCGGTCGGCGCCCTGGATGGTCGCCAGGCGGTGGGCGATAATCAGCGTGGTGCGCCCGCGCGCCAGTTCGGTCAGGGCGGCCTGAATGGCCCGCTCGGTTTCGGTGTCCAGGGCCGAGGTGGCCTCGTCCAGAATCAGGATCGGCGGGTTTTTCAGAAAGATGCGGGCAATGGCCAGGCGCTGCTTCTGTCCGCCCGAGAGTTTGACGCCCCGCTCGCCGATCACGGTGTCCAGGCTGTCTGGCAGCGTGGCGATCCAGTCGTCCAGGCGCGCGCGGCGGGCGGCGGTCCAGATCTCGGTCTCGGGGGCCTCCAGCCGCCCGTAGGCGATGTTCTCGCGCAGGGTGCCGGCGAACAGAAAGACGTCCTGCTGCACGATGCCAATCTGGGACCGCAGCGAGGCCAGCGTGAAGTCCCGGACATCGGTGCCGTCAATCGTCACGGCGCCTGCACCGACCTCGTAAAAACGGGGCAGCAGGGAACAGAGCGTGGTCTTGCCTGCACCCGACGGACCGACAAAAGCCACGGTCTCGCCGGCGGGAATGTCCAGCGTCACGCTGCGCAGCACCGGCTGGGACCCCGTGTAAGTGAACTCCACCTGGTCATAGCGCACCGCGCCGCGCAGGGCCGGCGCCGCCTGCGCCCCAGGCCGGTCTGCAATGTCCGGGACAATGTCGAGCAGTTCGGTGTAGCGGCGAAAGCCGGCAATGCCCTTGGGATAGGTTTCCAGCACCGCGTTGATCTTCTCGATGGGGCGGAAGAACACGTTCACCAGCAGCAGGAAGCCCACAAACTCGCCTGGTGTCAGCTGGCCCCGCAGCACGAAGTAACTGCCCGCCACCATCACGACTGTCTGGGTCAGGCGCATGGACAGGTAGCTGAGCGAGAGGTTGGCGGCCATCAGCCGGTAGGCGTCCAGCTTGGTCTGGCGGTAGCGGCGGTTGTCCTGCGCGAACAGCTGGCGCTCGTGGGCCTCGTTGGCAAAGGCCTGCACCACGCGGATGCCACCCACATTTTCCTCAATGCGGGCGTTAAACCCGCCCACCCGGCTGTACAGTTCCTGCCAGTTGCGGGTCAGGCGGCCACCGTAAAAGCTGGTCAGGCAGGTGGTCAGCGGCACCACCACCAGGGCCACCAGGGCCAGGTTGGCATTCACCTGAAACATCAGGAAAAAAGCGCCCAGCAGCGTCATCACGGCGATGAACAGGTCTTCCGGGCCGTGGTGGGCCACCTCGCCAATCTCTTCGAGGTCTTTGGTCAGCCGGGCGACCAGATGCCCGGTCTTCTGCGAGTCGAAGAAGGTCAGTGACAGCTTTTGCAGGTGGTCAAAGGCCTTGCGGCGCATCTCGGTTTCGATGTTGATGCCCAGCATGTGGCCCCAGTAGGTCACCACCGACAGCAGGCCCGTGTTCAGCACGTACAGGCCCACCAGCCCCAAAGAGGCAGCGACAATAGCGCCCCAGTTCTGGCCAGGCAACAGCCGGTCAATAAAGAGCTGAACGGCGATGGGAAAGCCGAGTTCCAGAATGCCAGACAGCACGGCGCACGAGAAATCCAGCAGAAAGAGGCGCCAGTAGGGGCGGTAATAGCCCAGGAATCGGCGCAGCAGCGGGGCAGAAGGGTCAGGGGTGATGGATGTCATAAGGGAGGGGACGCCAGGCGTTCAGGCCACTCTAGGCGACTTCCGGCGAAAATCACTCTGCGAAATGGCCAGGAGGCGCAGCGGCAGCCATGCCACACCGGGACCAGAGCAGTATAACTTGACTAAAGAAGTCGGATTAATCAGGATGTGTGGAACTATCTGACGCCTGACTGGCTGCCCGTAGCGGCCCTGTCCTCTTCTGCCCACCCCGTTTCTTTTCTCCCGGAGCCCGTTGCGATGACCCAGCCCCTGATTGATGTTCAGCACCTGAGTGTAAGTTTTCAGACCGATGACGGCGTGGTCGAGGCCGTCAAAGACGTCAGTTTCAGCATTCTGCCCGGTGAGACGGTCGCCATCGTGGGGGAGTCGGGCAGCGGCAAGAGTGTCAGCAGCCTGGCCATCATGGGGCTGCTGCCCCGGCCACCAGCGCGCATTGACGGCGGTGAAATTCTGTTCTGCACCCGTGGCGGGCAGGTCGTCAACCTGCTGAAACAGAGCGAAGGGGCCATGCAGCGCATCCGTGGCAACGAAATCGCCATGATTTTTCAGGAACCGATGACCAGCCTGAACCCGGTGTACACCATCGGGGACCAGATTGCCGAGGCCATCATGCTGCACCAGCGCAAGAACCGCGCCGACGCCTTTGCTCACACGCTGGAGATGCTGCGGCTGGTGGAAATCCCGAACCCAGAAGCCCGCCTGAAAGCCTACCCGCACCAGCTGTCGGGCGGGATGCGCCAGCGCGTGATGATCGCTATGGCCCTGTCGTGCAACCCGGCCCTGCTGATCGCCGATGAGCCCACCACCGCGCTGGACGTGATTGTGCAGGCCCAGATTCTGGACCTGATGCGCAAACTGCAGCGCGAGACCGGCACCAGCATCCTGTTCATCACGCACGACCTGGGCGTCGTCGCCGAGATGGCCGACCGCGTGGTCGTCATGCAGCGCGGCGAGATGGTCGAAACCGGGACGGTGCAGGCCATCTTTCAGCAGCCGGAGCATCCTTACACCCAGCGCCTGCTGGACGCCGTGCCGCGCATTGACGAGGCCCGCCCCGCCCCCGAGCGCCGCGACCGCACGCCCCTGATTGAGGTGGACCACCTTCAGGTGTACTTTCCGGTCAAGGGTGGGCTGCTCAACCGCGTCCAGGGACATGTCAAGGCCGTTGACGGCATCTCGTTTGATATCCGGCGCGGCGAACTGCTGGGTCTGGTGGGCGAGTCTGGCTCAGGCAAGACCACCGCCGGGCGGGCCATTCTGCGCCTGATTGAACCCACGGGCGGCGACGTGCGGTATGACGGGGTATCGCTGCGGGGCCTGAGTGCGGGCCAGCTGCGCGCCTACCGCCGCAAGATGCAGATTATTTTTCAGGACCCCTTTGCCAGCCTCAACCCGCGCATGACGGTCAGTGACATTCTGGCCGAGCCGCTGGTGATTCACGGGCTGGCCACCAGTGACGCTGCTCGGCGCAAACGGGTGGCCGAGTTGCTGGACATGGTGCAGCTGCCGACCACCGTCATGGCGCGCTACCCGCACGAGTTTTCGGGCGGGCAGCGTCAGCGCATCGGCATTGCGCGCGCCCTGGCCCTGCAGCCCGAATTTATCGTGGCCGACGAGTGCGTCTCGGCGCTGGACGTGAGCATCCGCAAGGAGGTGCTGGAGCTGCTGCGTCAGCTCAAGGACGACCTGAACCTGACCATGCTGTTTATCTCGCACGACCTAGCCGTGGTCGAGAGCATCGCCGACCGCGTGGCCGTCATGTACCGGGGCCACCTGGTCGAGCTGCAAGACGCCCATACCCTGTACCGCCAGCCGCAGGACGAGTACACCCGCGCGCTGCTAAGCGCTGTGCCCATTCCCGACCCGCAGGTCAAGCGCGAGCGGCTGCCCTGGGACGCCGCCGCCTACGCCCAGCGCCACGCGCAGCGGCAGGTGCCCTGAGATGTGCCGCTTTCCCGTGCAACTGGCGCAGCTGGACGACCTGCGGGTGATTACTCAGTGCGAACACGCCACCGTGGCGCTGGTCTGGGGCCACTGCACCTGGCACCTGCAACCCGCTGACTTTTTTGCGCTGGCCGACCTGCTCCGGCGGCCGGAGGGTGCCGACGCCTGCTTCGTGCTGGACGAGTACAGCGACAAGAGTCTGCTGTGGTGCGGCGACAGCGCCCTGGTGCTGCGCGGCGAGGCGCGCGCCGAATTGGCGGCGCTGGTGTGGCAGGCCACGCCGCTGGTCGAAACCGAGCCGGGCCGGGCTGCCCGCCGCCTGGGCCGTGACGGCGTGTTCGCGGCCGCTGCGCCCATGCTGCATTAGCAGCGTCGGCCCTCAATAGGAAAAGCCGGGAACCTTGGAGTTCCCGGCTTTGCTGGTCTCTGGCATGATTGCCAGCAGCAAGGTCAGCGCACCTTGGTTCCGCTGGGGAGGTCCAGGCGCAGGCCCACGAGGTCCAGATTCCCCTGGTCGTCCTCGGCGGCCAGAATCATGCCCTGGGACTCGATGCCGCGCAGCTTGGCAGGTTTCAGGTTGGCTACCAGAATCACCTTGCGGCCCACCAGGCTTTCCGGTTCAAACCAAGTGCGGATGCCGCTGACCACCGTGCGCTCTTCCTCGCCCAGGCGCACCGTCAGTTTCAGCAGCTTGTCCGCCTTGGGCACCGCCTCGGCGGCCAGCACCTCGGCCACGCGCAGGTCAATGCGGGCAAAGTCGTCAATAGAAATCAGGGGCTGTTCCGGAACGGTGGGGGTGGCGGCAGGGGCAGCGGGGGCAGATTCAGTCTGGGTCATGGGGGTCTCTTTCGGGGGCTTGGTGGCTTTGGGGGCCGGTGCAGGCGCCTCGGTCCCAGCTGTGGGTTCTTGTGCTTTGGGCTCGGGCTTGGGAAATAGAATCGCGCCGCCCTGCACGCGGGTGCCGGCGGGGGTCAGGCCCCAGGCGGCGGCCAGGGTGTACGACTGGCCGCCCAGGCCCAGCTGCGCGCGCAGGTCGCGGGCCTTGGCCGGAATCACGGCTTCCAGGGCGACGCTGGCCACGCGCAGGCCCTCGGCAGCGGTATACAGCACCGTGTCGAGGCGCCGGGCGGTGTCCTCACTCTTGGCCAGGTTCCACGGCGCGCTCTCGGCGATGTAGCGGTTGAGGTCGCGCACGAAGTTCATGGCCGCTTCGATGGCCATATTGATTTTCAGTTCGTCCACCAGGGTCAGAATCTGACCGGGCAGGGCCAGCGCCGCCGCCTCAATCTCGCGCTCGCGGTCGGTCAGCTCCTGCGCGGCCGGAATGGCGCCGCCCCGGTATTTCTGAATCATGGAAATCGTGCGCGAGAGCAGGTTGCCCAGGTCGTTGGCCAGGTCGCTGTTCAGGCGTGAGACCAGAATGCCCTCGCCGTAGGGGCTGTCGGCGCTTAGGGTCGCCTCGCGCAGCAGGGTGTAGCGGATGGCGTCGGCGGGGTACTGGTTCACCAGGGCCTCAGGGTCAATGGCGTTGCCCAGAGACTTACCCATCTTGCGGCCGTCCTCAGCCAGGATGTGGCTGTGAACCACCAGGCGGCGGTAGGCGGGGAGGCCAGCAGCCTTGAGCATGGTGGGCCAGAACACCGCGTGCGGCTTGAGGATGTCCTTGCCGATGACGTGCCAGGCGGTGCCAATCACGTCTGGGCGCTCACCTTTGCTGACCGGCGCCGAGACGTAATTCAGGAGTGCGTCAAACCACACGTAGGTCACGTGGTCGGCGTCCCAGGGCAATTCGATTCCCCAGGGCACGCGGCTCTTGGGCCGGCTGATGCTGAGGGGCCCAATCGGCTCTTTCAGCATTTCCAGCACCTCGTTGCGGTAGCCGGCCGGCTGAATAAAGTCGGGGTTCTGCCTGATGTGCTCCAGCAGCCACGCCTGGTACTTCTCCATGCGGAAAAAGTAGTTGGCCTCGCGGCGCAGTTCGGGCGGGTCCTTGTCGCCGGGGTAGCGGCGCACGCCGTCACTGCCCTCAACCAGTTCCTTCTCGGTGACGTACCGCTCGGCGCCCACCGAATACAGGCCCTCGTACTCGTCAAAGTAAATGTCGCCGGCGTCGTACACCCGCTGCAAGATGTCCTGCACAAAGCGTTTGTGACGGCCTTCAGTGGTACGCACAAAGTCGTCGTACCCAATGTCCAGGCGGTCCCACAGGCCTTTGAAGGCGCGCAGGCTCAGGTCATCCACAAAGACCTGCGGCGTCTGGCCGGCCTTGGCGGCGGCCTTGGCAATCTTCTCGCCGTGTTCGTCGGTGCCGGTCAGGAAAAAGACCTCGCGCCCGGCAAGGCGCTGGTAGCGGGCGATGGCGTCGGCCAGAATTTTCTCGTAGACGTGGCCGATGTGCGGGGCGCCGTTGGCGTAGTCAATGGCGGTCGTGATGTAAAAGGGGTCGGCTTGGCTCATGGGGATTCCTTTCTGTCCGGCCCTGACCCAAAAGGGAGCGGCCTGGGCAGGCAAACGGCTTTCAGAATAAGCGGCAACAGGAAGCGGGGCGCCCGGCCTGACCAGAGCGCCCCGCGCGGCTCTCTGGGGTCAGAGCCGCTGGGGCATTCGGGGCGTCGTATAAGGCGCGCGGGTCATGGCAGAAGTGTAGCGCCCAGGCCGCCCCACGGGCCTGCGCTGCCTGGCCTACAGGCGCCGCCCAAAGGTGACGGCGCCGGGGCTGCGGCCCAGTTCCTCAAAGCCCAGGTGGCGGTAAAAGCCCTGCGCCCTGACATTGCGTTCCCCCACGCCCAGATGCACACCGGGCACTCCGGCAACGCGCAGCGCCTCCAGCAAGGTGTCCATCAGCTGCCGACCCCGGCCTCCGCCCTGGGCGCGCGGCAGCAGGTCAATGTGCAGGTGTGCAGGGAAGTCGGCCAGCAGGGTGCCCGGCGTGCGGCGTGGCTGGTGAATCAGGGCAGTCAGGCGCTCGTCGGGGGTGCGGGCCGCCGGGTTGGCCGGCGGGACAGGGAACTGGGCCCGCAGTGACGGCCACCAGGTCTGCTCCAGCGTGTCCTCGAAGGCACGGGTCTCCGGCGCCCCCAGAACGTAGCCGCCCACGCCCGCCTCGTCCTCCAGCACAAAAGCAAAGTCCGGCGCGAAGCTGAGGTAAGGCCCGGCGTAAATATGCCCCAGCAGCAGCGGGTCGGCATAGATGGCGGTCGCATCCTGCCCACTGTCGCCCGTTTCCAGGCAGATGCGGTAGAGCGCGGCGCGGTCCGCCTCCTGGGCACGGCGCAGGGTGAACATGCGCCTCAGTATGGGGCGAACAGGAGAGAAGGGTAAAGCGTTGACGATGGAGTGACGTGCGCTCTGGGTGGTATGGCCAGAGAGGTGCGCTGCTTTTATTTACGTTGTTTCGCAGCCCTCCAAATGTTTTTGGAGAGGCCTATCTCCGCCAATCATGGCGCCGGAGGCCGTCCCGGCGGCTCGCGCCCTATTGCAGATGAGGCGGCGCTTTCCATCCCTCCAGCTGTCCCCCAGGAGGTACTTTGTAAATCCGACCGCTTGAATTTTTAAATCTATACTGGAGGCATGTCTGTTTCTTCCTCTTCTCCCGCCGCGCCGGACCCACTGACACGGCTGACCTTGTTACTGCTGGCCGCCCTGACTGTGATGTCGGGGGCCACCATTGCCCCGGCGCTGCCGGCGATGCGCGAACACTTCGCTGGCGTCCCCAACGTGGACCTGCTGGTCAAGCTGGCCCTGACCATTCTGGGGCTGGTGATTGCCATTACCGCGCCGCTGGGGGGTGTGCTGGCTGACCGCTTTGGCCGCCGCCCGGTGCTGCTGGGGTCCTTGCTGCTGTACGCCGTGGGCGGGGCCAGTGGCTTGGTGGCCGAGTCGCTGGGGGCCGTGCTGGCGGGCCGGGTGGTGCTGGGTCTGGCGGTGGCCGGGACCATGACGGCGGCCGGGGCGCTGGTCAACGACCTGTTTAGTGGGCCTGAACGCGGCCGCTTTCTCAGTCAGCAAGCGGCTTTTACCAGCTTTGGCGGCGCTGTGCTGCTGCCGCTGGGCGGCGCGCTGGCCGGGCTGTCGTGGCGCGCGCCCTTCGTGCTGTACGCGCTGGCCCTGCTCCTCTTGCCCCTCACGTTGCGCCTGCCGCGCGGCGTGCCGGAGCCAGCACAGGAGGCCGGTCAGGCGCAGCCCCCACGCTGGGGGGCCATTGCGCTGGTGTACGGCCTGGCGCTGGGCTACATGGTCGTGTTTTACCTGATGCCCGCCCAGGGGCCTTTCCTCCTCAGGACGCTGGGGGCGCAGGCGGCCCAGACCGGCCTGCTGCTGGGCACCTTCACCCTGATGGCAGCGGTCAGTTCGCTGCTGTACGTGCGCTTTGCGGGCCGCTTTGACCCCCGCCGCGCCGCCGCGCTGGGCCTGGGTGTGGTGGCGGCGGGCTGGCTGGTGGTCTCGGCGGCGCCGAACCTGGCGGTCGCGCTGGCTGGGCTGGTTTTGGGTGGGCTGGGCGGCGGGCTGGTGTTTCCCAACCTGTACACCTGGCTGGCCGACCTGACGCCACCGGCCTGGCGCGGCCGTGTGGTTGCCGGCATGAGCAGCGCGGTATTTCTGGGCCAGTTCCTCAGCCCGTTGCTGCTGGCCTCGCCGACCGGGCATGAGGCGCGCGGGTATGTGTGGGGCGCGGCACTGGCGGCCGTGATGGCCGCGGCGCTGCTGGTCCTCAGCCTCAGGCGGGTGGCGCCGCAGCCGGCCGTAAGCCGCTCTTAGGCGCAGCGGTACAGGCGAAAGCGACTGGGGCGACCCGATCGCTTTTTTATTCCCTGCCTGGCCGCTGCCTCAAGCAGCGTGAGAACTGAGGGCGCCTGGCGGAAGGCTGTGGGTCTGCTGGGTGAGATTGGCGCTGAGCTGTCCGGGCGTCGAGAGGCCTCGCGCCAAAGCTCCATCTCCTCCGGCCAGAGCCACGTGAGCAGGACAGGGCCTCGTGGTTGAGAGACCGCCACGCTCAAGGCTATGTCAGCGGTCTTTTCTGGGTAGAAACTTGCGCTGCTGTGCCAGAGTCAATAACAGCTTTGAGGTTGGCTATGAGCGCCACCAGCAGGACCGCTGACGCCCTCAGGCTCGAAGCTGAAGTGCCAGAGACTGGCTGCCCCAGGCCTCTACTAAACGTCATGTCCTTCCGGGCCTGCGGGGCCAGGCTGCACTAGAATCGCGGGCGTGATTGCTTACCTGTCCGGCGTGGTGCGCGAAATCCGCGAAGGCAGCGCGGTGGTGGTGGCCGGTGGCGTGGGCTACGAGGTGCAGTGTCCGGTGGGCACCCTGGGCCGCCTGACTGTGGGCGAGCCCGCCGAGCTGAACACCCGCTTTGTCGTGCGCGAGGACGCCCAGCTGCTGTTTGGGTTTCAGGACGCCGACAGCCTGCGCCTGTTTGACCTTTTAACTGGAGTCAGCGGTGTGGGGCCTAAGCTGGGGCTGGCGCTGCTCTCGGCCATGCCAGTGAGCGCGCTGGCCCAGGGGCTGCTGGGCGGCGACGTGAAACTGCTCAGCAGCGTCAGCGGCGTGGGCAAGAAGACCGCCGAGCGCCTGGTGCTGGAATTGCAGAACAAGGTGCCCGAGCATCTGGCGGCGGCTGCAGCACCAGCCGGGGGCCGCGCCGCCCGTATGGTCAGCACCGCCGGGCGCGACGCCATTGACGCCCTGCTGGCGCTGGGCTTCCGCGAGGCGCAGGTGCGCGCCGCTGTGGCCGAACTGCTGGCCGCCGAACCCGACCTGAACGCTGATACCCTGATCCGGAAAGGGCTGGGCCGCCTGAGGTAGAGGGCCGCTTGACAGCGGCTGTCAGTTCTGCCCTCGGGGAGGGGCGCCCCTGGATTCCGCCCACGCTGTTGCCTCTGGTGGACGCTCACCTTGTTCGCCTGAGCAGTGGTCAAGGCGTGTGACCCTGAGCCGCTCTGGTCGCGCGGTGCGGTAAGCTGATGGCTGTTCGGGAGGTCAGCTATGACGTTCGCGCCGCGCCGTTCACCCACCCACGAGCCGACTCCGCCGTCGGTTTCGCCGTCTTCCCAGCCGCACGCGCCCCAGCCAGAACGCCAGCAGACCCGGCAGGTCCTGGAACGTCATACGGTCCGCCCGCTCACGGCGCAGCGGCAAGCTGTGCAGGCGCCACTGAGGGCGGCTGCGCTGGAGAGGCAGGAACTCGAACGTGTGGCCGTGCAGCGCCAGGCCGCCCAGACCCAGCTGGCCGCCCTGCCCCTTTCGGCACGTGGGGCGGAGGCAGCCCTTCAGCGTCAAGCGCAGCCGTCCGCACCGGTCCCCACGAAGCCCCAGACCCCCAGCGAATGGGTGACGGTCATGCGGGCACGGGCCGAAGAGGTGGACGGCGTGGCGCTGGACACCCGTGCGGCGGCCCAGTTCACCGCCCTCCAGCGGCAGGTGGCGCAGACGCTGGCGCAAGGCTTCAAAGCAGACCGGGGCCCAGCGACAGCCCGCTGTGAGACTTACGGCGAGCATCTGGCGACCTTGCAGCGGCATCCGGTCAGCGCGCCGGTCTCGCGGGCGGTGCTGAGCCTGGTCCCCGGTGGGGAGCGACTGGCTCTGCAACGCGCTGTGGACACGGCTGTGCAGCGTCATGAGACCCAGGCCACACAGGACGCCCAAGTGCTGCGGGCACTCGCCCTTCAGCGGCAGTTGGCGGAACTGGACGCAGAGGCGACGCAGCCTGTGTTGCAACGCATTCAGGCCAGACGTGGAAGCGGTAATCCTCTCCCGGAAGCCGTTCAGCGCCATTTGGAACAGGGCCTCAACCACGATCTGAGCAAGGTGCGGATTCACGACGACGGCGAAGCCCACACGCTCGCCAAAGGTGTCAACGCGCTTGCTTTTACGACGGGCACCGACATCTTTTTCCAGAGCGGGAAATTCAGCCCCAACACGAAAAGCGGCCTGGAACTCCTGGCACATGAGGTCACCCACACCGTTCAGCAGTCCCAGGGCCGAGTGGGCAAAGGGATTGACCCCGACGCCGGGCTGGAAAGCGAGGCCCGCACGATGGGCGCCAAGCTGGCCCAGGCCATGCCCAGCCCCAAGAGCCTGATGCCGCCCAGCCTCCATACGCCTGGGGTGTACAGCCAGAAAGCTGCTCTGCAACGAGCACAGGACGGGGCAGTCCAGCGCTTTGCCCTGAAACCCCTGTATGACCTGCAACCGCAGGCGGTGCAGCGCTGGGGCAATCCCCTGAGCTGGGCCGCCGACAAGGTCAAAGACGGCGTGAGCGCCATTGCCGATAAAGGCAAGGAGATGATTGCCGGCGCACTGACGGCCCTGCCCGGTTACCGCGAGCTGTGCATGGCCTTTGGCAAGGATCTGGTGACGGGCAAAACCATGTCGGCCAATCCCGACAGCATTCTGGACACGCTGGCCGGCTGGGTGCCCGGACCCCTGAAGGACATCCTCAAAGCGCTCAAGGAAACGGGCGCCATCCCGAAGGCCTGGACATGGTTCAAGGCCGAGCTGGGCAAGCTGGATCTGGGGGGCGCGCTGGGCGAGATTGCTGGAGCGATTGGCAAGGCGGACCTGGGCGGGGCCAAGAACGCCGTAACCCGCCGCATCAGTGGCCTCAAGAACCTGATTGTGGGCAGTGCCCGCAAGATTGCCGACATCGGGTTGACCGCGCTGGCCGCCGGACTCGGGCCGGTGGGGCAGCAGGTGGTGGCTCAGCTGCGGCAGGGCGGCGACCTCATCCTGCAGGTCCTGAAAAACCCGGCCAAGTTTGCTGGCCACCTGCTGAGCGCCCTCAAGGGCGGCTTCTCCAAGTTTGCGAGCAACGCGCCCAAACACCTCCAGAACGGGCTGGGTCAATGGCTGACCGGCGCCTCGGGCATCACCTTTCCGGCCAAACTGGACCTGCAGGGCGTCTTCATGACGGCCCTGAGCGTGATGGGCCTGACCTATCAGGCGCTCCGGGGCCGTCTCGTGAAGGCGATGGGCCCCAACGGTGAGAAACAGGTCCGGGCGGCTGAAGGCACGATTGACACCCTGAAGAGCATCAAGGGCGGGTTGCACAAAGCCGATGAACTGAAGGCCAACCAGGCCCCGGTCAGCGGCGAAGTGGTCGCCGGCCTGAAAACTGAAGTGACCAAGAGCGTGGTCATGGCGGGCATCACCAAAGTGGCGAGCATGCTGATTCCAGGGGGCGGCTTCGTGCAGGCCCTGATTGGGGCGTTCCGCAGTGTGCAGTTCGTGATTGAGCAGGGCAAGCAGATCATGGGCGTGGTGACCAGTGCGGTTCAGAGCGTAGGCGCGATTGCGGCCGGCAACATCGGGGCGGCGGTGGCTGGAGTGGAAAGTACGCTGGCGCGCAGCATTCCGGTGGCGCTGGGATTCCTGGGCAAGGTGCTGGGCCTGGGCAACATTGGCACCAAGATCAAGGGTGTCATCGCCAAGGTGCGCGGCAAGCTCGATGGCCTGCTCGACAAGGTCGTCGCGCGTATTAAAACCGCCATCAGTAAATTAACGGGGAAACCGAAGAACACTAAATCTGAAAGCGCGACCCAGGACACACCTGACAGCCGCGCTGTGAAGGCTGAAGTTCGGGCTTATCTTTCTGGCCAGTTGCCCCGGCAGGGCACGGCAAAAAACACGCAGGCCACCTTGCAGCAGGCTATGGACAAGTTTAGGCCCAGGGGCCTGAAAGCTCTCCGCACGAAGCAGGTGAAGCGGGGGCAATACCAGATTGAGGCCAGTGCGTCGCCCTATGAGAATGTCGGTCTCACTGACACGAAGATCATGTTCGATCAGGACGACCTCGAACTCATGACCATACGGCGTGGCGTGGCCCTGAGGGCCTCTATTAACGGCATTGAGATTCAGTCGGCGAACACGCCAGGAAAGAAAGGCGAGTTACCGAAACACGCGGAAGAGAATTTTGTGCTGAACGCCGAGCGGGTGATTAAGCGCTTCGCCGGGCAAACGCCTGAAGTGATTGTGCAGTTGTCAAGCAGTCCCTGCGGTGACCCTGGGTGTGACGCGGACCTTCAAAAGAAACTGCACAACTGCGCCTCGACGCTCATTGAATTTTCTCAACGTCACCAGGTTAAACTTCGCGTTCAGGTGTTGGGCATCTACTCGCCCAAAGTAAAAGGCGGCAAAGCTCTGTCGAGAGACGGCATTCAGCGGATGCTTGAGCACGGTATTCGCGTCGAAACCTGGTCACCGGAGCAGGCCATCACGCAACTGGAGACTGATGTGGGTCCACTTGATCCAGCCATCAAAAAATCAATTCACTCCAAGCTGCGAAATGTCATCAAAGAACTCGAAGCCCTCTCCGGACTGAATTTGAGGTAGCTGTGGACCGTTCAAGTATGACTCAGGAACAAATCAAGCAGCGTCAATGCTTTCTAACGGTGCTTGAGGCAGACGGCTGGCAGCTCAAAAACGTTGAGGCTTTTGACAATGACCTTTGGTTGGATGCGGAGATCACGGCAAGAAAGCGGACTCCAGAAAGCATCATGGAACTCAACTACAGCTTTGAAAACAGCTATGTCAGTTTGGCGGTGGCAAAATTTGATGAGGGACGCGCCGAATATGTCATTTATTTCGATACCCTTCAAAAGTCAGGGGACATTCTTGGGGTTATTGTCGAGCACTCATCTGCATTAACCGTCAAGGGAGCAGTCCATCTGGCGGCGAGGCTGGCAGGCGAATACCCCGGCGACGTTTTCTTTTTCACGGGTACAGAGAGTATTGCCGTCACACAAGATACAGCACTCACTGTCTTCGAAAAATTCAATAACGAGCTGGCCTGAGAATTGAGGAGCGGGCACTATATTGGTCACGCGCATATCTTGGCGCCGAGACTGGCCCACTTATGGCGGGCCAGAACAGATTGGGAATAAAGGCGATCAGTCCGGCGCGTGCTTCATATGGATTCCGTCTGTAACGCCAACAACCCAGCACCCCACTGGGTTGCCAACTCCACGCCCGGAACCCGTTTTTCTCCCACTCGCTCCGCTTGAATTGAATCGTTTTTGTAAACGATTCAATCGGAGTTCGTATCACACCGCCAAAGGTCAAGGCCAAGCGGGCAGATCCGCGCTGAAAGGATGAATACGGCGCGGCCAGAAAGTGCATTGAGTCCGCATTCTCCGTGCTGGTCGGTGCAGGGCTGCGCTGGGGACAGGTCATACGGACTCCGATTGAATCGAGCAGAATGCCGGGTGGAATCCGAGCAGACTTGGAAAGCTGAGCAGCAGGGCGAGCAGGAACAGCTGCAGATTCCGCGATATGGAGGCGCAGACGGGGCCTTTCCGGCTGTGCTGCAATGAAGCGCAATTCGCATCAAGACCTCCCTCAGCCTCCGATCGAAGGTGGCGCTCTGCATCCTCGCCCATAACCTGAACTTCCTCGACCTCACCACCTGAGCGCTGCCTTGTCAATTCGCGGTTATTCGTCAGTTCTGCGTAATTCCGTCACGCTCCCGTAACCGCCCACAAACAGGGCCACTCGCAATTCATGCAGAAACTGCCGCAGCCAGGCTTCGGCCGCCTCGGCGCTGTGCAGGGCAGGCTCCAGCAGCGGGCGGGCCACCGCCACCACCTGCGCCCCCAGGCTCAGCGCGCGGGCGGCGTCCAGCCCCGTGCGAATGCCGCCCGACGCCACCAGCGGCAGCCCTGGGGCGGCCTGCCGGGCTGCCCGCAGCGCCTGGGCGGTGGGCACGCCCAGGTCGCACAGGTCAGGCGTGATCACCGCGCCGTGGTGAACCAGCTGTTCTACGCGCGCCCAGCTGGTGCCGCCGGCTCCGGCCACATCCAGAGCGGCAAAGCCCAGTGGTGCGGCCGCCGCCACCGTCTGCGCGTCCAGGCCGTGGCCCACCTCTTTCAGCAGCACGGGAAACGGCAAGGTGGGCACCACCCCGGCCAGGCGGTCCAGTAGCCCAGCCCAGCGGGTGTCGCCGCCCGGTTGCAGCGCTTCTTGCAGCGGGTTGACGTGAATGGCCAGGGCGTCGGCGCCCACCTCAGCCACTGCCCGGCAGGCCTGCTCGGCGCCGTAGCCCAGCAGAAACTGCGCGCCCCCCAGGTTGCCCACCAGCAGGATGTCGGGGGCCACCTCGCGCACCAGAAACGAGGCGCGGGCCTCAGGGCGTTCCAGCATCACGCGCTGCGAGCCCAGCATCATGCCCAGCCCCAGCCGCTGCGCCGCCTGTGCCAGATGCCGGTTGATGCGCCCGGCTGCCTCGGCGCCGCCAGTCATGGCGCCTATTAGAACGGGTGCCCGCAGGGACCGCCCTAAAAAAGTGGTGTCCAGCCGGATGGCGTCCAGATCGCGCTCCGGGAGGGCACGGTAGGGCCACGGCACCACTTCTAGCCCTGTGGTCTGCAGCGCGTACTGGCTGTCGGGGCGCAGGCAGGCCTCAATGTGGCGCAGCTTGCGCTCCTGAATGGGCGCGGGCTGCTGGCCCGGCGGCGTGTCGGTGCCCTGGTCGCCTCGTCTCACCTTTACAGCCTAGCGGGCTGGGCCGTGTCCAGCACATCAAAAGCGTGCAGCGTGACACAAAGTTGACAGTCTGGAGAAGTCGCGCTACTATTCCTGAGCGCTGAAAAGCGGCCCCCACAGGGAAACCGCGACGCAGACGTCAAAAGCAAGACCAGAGTATCGCAGGGTAGAGCAGTCTGGTAGCTCGTCGGGCTCATAACCCGGAGGTCGCAGGTTCAAATCCTGTCCCTGCAACCACTTCGCCCCCACTTCGGTGGGGGTTTTCTATATGTGGCCACCAACGGGAACCCTGCCGCGCCGTGCCGCGTAAGGCACAGGCGTATGAGTCTTGCTTTCGTGGTTTTCCTGGTGGCCTGGGTCATCGGTATGATTGGCACCTTTGTTCCGGTGATTCCCGCCACGGCCATCATCTTTCTGGGGTCGGTGGCTGCGACGCTGGTTGACGGCTTTCAGCTCTGGCCAGACCTGCCCTTTTTGCTGACCTTCCTGGCGATCACCATCCTGATTGGGCTGGTGGACAACCTGGCTTCGGCGTGGGGGGCGCGCAAGTACGGCGGCAGCAAGCAGGCGGTGTGGGGCGCCCTGATCGGCGGCCTGGTGGGCATCTTGCCCATCATTCCTTTCGGCCTGATTCTGGGGCCGCTGCTGGGCGCCCTGATTGCCGAACTGGTCGTGGTCAAAAAGCTGCCCGTTGACGCTCTTCGCTCTGCCTGGGGCACGCTGGTGGGGCTATTGGCTGGTCTGGCCGCCAAGCTGGTGCTGCACCTGATGATTGGCCTGTACGAGCTGTGGCGCCTGTGGGACCCTAGTAAGAGCCTGCTGTGACCCGGCCGGTCCCATGCTGGCCTCTGTCTTCCACGTCGGGCCTCTGATGCTCTCGTCGCCCTGCGCTGCCCCTCAATGTCCTGGAGGTCAACCGGCCAGCGCAGGACAGCCAGTGCCAGCTCTCTGCCGACACGGCCGCCCGAAATTTTGGCGATCCGCGCCACTTGGATAGGGGTGAGCGGCTGAGCCTTCCTCACCACGTCTACCTCCCTGGAGCCTTCACCCGAAGGCTCTTTGTGTTATTACAGACTCCGATTGAATTGAGCAGAATGCCGGGTGGAATCCGAGTGGACTTGGAAAGCTGTGCGGCAGAGCGAGCAGGAACAGATGCGGATTTCGCGATATGGAAGCGCAGACAGTGTCTTGCCGGCTGTGCTGCAATTCAGCGGAATCCGTATTAGCGGCTCAGCAGCAGGGGAGCGAGCGCGATAAAACCCACCACCAGTGCGGGCAGCAGAGGCAGCAGCGCCCCCGCCAGGGCCCGCCCGGCGTGGCCGGTGAGTTCTCGAAAAGCAGCGAACGCCAGGCCACTCTGGGCCAGGGTGCCCAGCATCGTGACCGCCAGCAGCAGGAAAGCGGCGGGCGTGCGGGCCAGACCGGCCAGTGCCAGCTGCTGCACCCGCCGCGCGTCTTCGGCGGCCCCGGCCAGCGCGGCGGCCGTGGGGTGCCAGGCCGAGGCTGGGGTCAGCAGCGCCAGGACAGTCACCAGCACATACAGAGGTGGTAGCAACGCGAAACTCGCACCGTACACCTCGGCGGGGCGTCCGGCCCGGCCCGCACCCAACCGGCCCAGGCCCCACAGGAGCAGGAACGTGAACATGGTCAGGAACGTGCCGCCCAGCGCGTTGGTGGCGTGCACCGCCAGCGGCGCTGTACCGCCCGCCACCTGGGCAGCGAGAGTGACGGCTGGGCGCACCAGGGCGGCGTAGGCCACCCCCGACAGCACCGCCGCCAGGCCCACGACCCCCAGGTAACGCCACGCCAGAGGCTCGGTCGGCGCCAGCGTCCGGGCAAAGAGCCGTGGCCCGGTCAGCAGGGCGGTGGACAGGGGCGCGTCGGGGCTGGGCGGCAGGGGAGACGGGGCAGAGCGGGCCATAAACCCCGCCATGGTAGAGGCTGAAACAAGAGCAGACCAGCGACCAGACTTCAACCGGCGCGCAGCAGCTCAGCAGAGAGCCAATGAGAAAACGGCGAGTTGAGACAGATCGCCAACTATGGCGCTCGGCGCGGCGCTGTCTCTCCTCCAGGCGCGGCGCTCTTTTCTTGCGGCGCTGTGGTTGAGAAAGATGCTGTGGCATGGCCCACAGCCCGCCTCTGTTTCTGTGGCCTTTCTTTGAGAAGCCTCAAATCAGAGGTCTACATGGCCCGCGCTCCTGCCCTTACAATTTGCATCCGGATGACGGACCTTGAACTCTTCCTCGTTGTCGTGTCAGCGCTCTGTGCGCTCTATGCCCTGTTCACTTTCCGCGCCAGCGCCCACCGCCTGCATTACCGGGACCGCCCTCTGTTCTGGCGTGGCGTCGCCCTGCCGCTGGGGCTGGGTGGCCTGGGCCTTGGGCTGCTGGCCTACGCCCTATTGACGGACACCTCGACAGGTGTGTTCTGGGCGGCGGCGGCCCTGGGCGCTCTGACCGCTGCCCTGGCCTGGCTGACTGAGCTGGAACCCAACCGGGTGGTGCGCTGGGCTTACCGGACCGTCAAGTCCTGAGCGGAGCGCAGGAGAGGAGCCGGATCACCCGAGAGGGGGCCTGGCTCTTTTCATGCGCCCCGTGTCCTCACCCGGAGCAGGTACACTGCTGGGCGTGCTTGCTGTTCGGGTCACCTTTATGCTGCTGGGGCTGCTGCTGGGTTATGTCGTGGGCCACGCCCTGGCTGGGGGCCAACCCGGCGAGCTGAGTACCGTCAATACCCTGAGTCTGATGCTGGCCGGCACCTTGATGGCGCTGCTGCTGGCGCCGCGCGCCGAAGTGCTGCTCCTTTCGGGGACTGGCCGATTTCTGCGCTGGTACAACGGCCTCTCGCCGCGCAAGGTTGCGGCGGCCACCTTTGGCCTGATCATCGCCCTGCTGCTCAGCGTTCTGCTCAGCAGCCTGATGCGCAGCTTGCCGTTTTACACCTGGGTCTGGAATGTCCTGGTGACCCTGGTGCTGGGGGTCTTTTTCACGTCGTTTGCGGTGCGCAACGCCGAGGCCTTTGGGCTTCTGGCCTTTCCGCAGGTGCGGCGCAAGCAGGGCGGCAAGCTGCTGGACAGCAACGTGATTATCGACGGCCGCATTCTGGAGCTGGCCCGCACCGGCTTTCTAGACGGTGAGGTGATTGTGCCCGGCTTCATTCTTCGCGAGTTGCAGACCCTGGCCGATAGTCAAGACCCGCAGAAACGAACACGCGGCAAGCGCGGCCTGAGCGTGCTGGAAGACCTGCGCCAGTTGCGCCCCCTGCGCGTGGAAGACTGGGACACCGACCTGCCCACCACTGACGACAAGCTGATTCGCCTGGCCCGCGAATCAGGCGCGCGCATCGTGACGAACGACGGCAACCTGGGCAAGATTGCCCGCCTGCATGGCGTCGAAATCCTGTCCATCCACGAGGCGGCGGTGGCGCTGCGGCCTCAGGTGCAGGCGGGCGACCACCTGACGGTCACCATCACGAAAAGTGGCCAGCAGCAGGGCCAGGGCGTGGGCTATCTGGAAGACGGCACGATGGTCGTGGTCGAGGACGGCCTGAAGCTCCGCGGCAAGCCCGCCCGCGTGCTGGTGGTCAACAATGTGCAGACCAACGTGGGTCGCATGATTTTTGCCAAGGTGGACCGGGAAGAGGGAGCGGCGTAAAAACGGAGAGTGGGAAATAGAAAGTGGGTACAGCACTGGAGAGTAGTCCAGGTCTGCGCGGGTGCTGTGCCCACTACCCTTCCAACCTCTGCACGCTGCTGCCCGCCACGCTCTTGGTGACCAGCAGGCGGCTGGGAAGGCGCTCGGAGAGGCTTTCGACGTGGGTGACCACGCCCACCATGCGCCCCTGGGTGCGCAGGTTTTCCAGGGCGCCGGCCACGGCTTCAAGGGCCTGGGGGTCCAGGGTGCCGAAGCCTTCATCCAGAAACAGGGCGCCCAGCACTTTGTTGCCGGCCAGGTAATCACTCAGGGCGATGGCCAGTGACAGAGAAGCCAGGAAGGTCTCGCCGCCCGACAGGGTCTTGACCCCACGGACCTCGCCCGCGTTCCAGAGGTCCTGCACCACGTAGTCGCCGCCCTGCAAGGCCAGGCGGTAGCGCCCGTCGCTGATGTCATGCAGCAGCAGCCCCGCGCGGGTAAGAAGCTGGGCCTCGACCTCGGCCAGCAGGAACTGCTGAAATTCGTTGGCCTTGAGGCTGCCGGCCAGGGTCTGCCAGGTATCAAAGGTGCGCGAGGCGGCCAGGGCGCGCGCCTCTATGTCGGCCTTGCGTTCCAGGCGCTCGCGCAGGGCCCGCTCCTGTTCGGCCAGCTGACCGGCCCGCTCACGGGCGACCGTCAGGGCCGCGTCGGTGGCGGTCAGGTCGCGGGCCACCTGGCTCAGCTCGGCCGGGTCAAAGGGCGCGGCGCCCAGCTGGCGGTCCAGGTCGGCCACTGCCTCTCGCAGCTGGGCGCGGGAGGCGCTGTAGCTGCGCGCCGCTTCTTCCAGCGCGGCGACTTCGGCTTCGGGCAGGGCGGCGGCGCGGGCCTGGGGGGCATCCAGCCCCAGGCCCGCCAGCGCGGTGGCGAGGGCCGCCGTGGCCTCGGCCGCTTCCTGGGCGCGGCGGGCAGCGCCGCTCTGCACGCCGCGCAGGGTGGCCTGCGCAGCGCTGGCTTCGGCCTCGGCGCGTGCCAGGGTGCCCTGGGCCGCCTGGAGCTGCTGGCGAATGGCGGCGATGTCGTGCAGGGTCGCCTGCCGGGCGCGGGCCGGGTCGGGGCCCGCCGCGCGTACCCGCGCCGCTAACCCCGCGAGGAGCCGCGCGGCCTGCGCCGCCGGGTCACCAGCCACCAGCGCCTCGGCGGCGCGCAGGTCGGTTTCGCGGGCCGCTATCCCTTCCTCCCAGTCGCGTAGGGTAGCGGCGCGGGCCTCAGTGGCGCGGCGCAGGGCCCCCAGCTCCAGGCCAATCTCTTTGTAGCGCAGGCGGCGGCCGTCCAGGGCGGCGCGCAGGGCCGCCGCCTGACGTTCCAGGGCGCTCAGGTCCGGCACCTCACCCGTGGGCAGGACCATGACGGGCTGTTCACACAGCGGGCACGGCTCGCCCAGGTGCAGGTGGGTGCGGTAAGCCGCTACCCCGGCCGTCACCTGCGCCTCGCGGAGGGCCGTGTCGGCCCCGTCCAGCTCGGCTTTGGCTGCCTTGCCCTCCCGCTCCACGCGGCCCTGCTCGGCTTCCAGGGTGCCGATCTGTGCCGTTTCCAGGTCCTGTCTGGCCCGGTCGGCCTGCAGGGCGGCGCGCTGGGCTTCCAGCTGCACGCGCTCCTGCCGGTTCTTTTCTGCCTTCTGGGCGCCCTCGCGGGCGACCAGGAAAGCGTCCTCATCCCAGGGCAGCGGCTGAGCGTGGGTGGTCTGCGGGGTGCCGCCGGCCCGGCGCAGGCGCGCGGCGTCGTCCTCGGCTCCGCGCAGGGTCTCGGCGCGGGCCTCCAGGTCCGGAATGCGGGCGTCCTGGGCCTGGGCCGCCGTCAGGGCGGCTTCAGCCTGCTCGGCGCGGGTCTGGGCGGCTTGGGCGGCAGCCCAGGCCCCCCTGGCCTCGCCGGCCTCACGGTCGGCGGCGATGCGGGCGCGTTCGGCGGCGTCCAGCAGCGGCAGAACTGCGGCCACCCGCCGCGCCTGCCCAGCGCGTTCGGCGCCGGCCTGCACGCTGGCGGCGCGGGCCTCCAGCGCCTGAAGGCGGCGCGCGGCGTCCTCGCGGGCCCGGAACACGCGCTCCTGCTCGCGCAGGCGGGTCTGGCGGGTGTTCAGGCGCTCGCGCTCGTCGGTGAGGCGCTCGGCCTCAAAGCTCACGGCCTCGCGCTCGGCGCGCAGGGCCGCCGCCGCTTCCAGGGTCACCCCCTCGTATTCGCCGGCCAGCACGGCATTCAGGCTGGTGGTCTGATGCTTCAGTTCTTTGGCGCGGTCAGAGGCCACCCGCTGCATGGCGGCCACATGGTCCAGGCCGGTCAGCTCGCCCAGCAGCGCCTGACGTTCCTTGCCGGTGCCGTGCAGCACCTTCGAGAACTCGCCCTGCGGCAGCATGACGCTGCGGGCAAAGGTCTTGAAATCCAGGCCCACCACGCGCCGAATCCGTTCGCTGATGCCCTTGGCCCCGCCGTCAGACAGGTTGGTCCAGCGGCCATCTTCGTCCCGGCGCTCAAAGCGCACCTCGTTCTCGGCCTGCTTGCGCCCCTTGGTGCGTGACGCGCGGTAGACGGCGCCGCCTATCTCAAACGTCAGACTAACCGACAGCCCCCGCTCACCCTGAGAAATCAGCGCGTCCAGCCCCGCCGCGCCCAGCCGGGCCGTCTGCCCGTACAGCGCAAAGGTCATGGCGTCCAGCAGGCTGCTTTTGCCGCTGCCGGTGGGGCCGACCAGCGCAAACAGTTCCAGGTCGCCCAGGTCCAGCGAGGTGGGCTGCCGAAAGGCTGTGAAGCCCTGGAGGTCGAGTGTTAGCGGGCGCATGAGTGGCCCTCCGGGCCGGTAAGGGTTGATGGTTGATGGGTGATGGAAGGAGCAGCGGCGCTTCCTATGTTCTGTTTTTTCTCCATCAACCGTCTCCTTTCAACCATCAACCCCTTCACGCTTCCTCCAGCAGCGCCGCTTCATCGGCCTCGCGGAAGGCGGCGCGCAGGTCACTCGGCAACTCGCCGCGCTTCTCGCGGTGGTAGCGCTCGTACAGTTCCAGCAGGCTCAGGCCCTCGCGTTTCAGATCTGGGGTCACGAGGTCGTCCTGGGCGGCGTCCAGGTCCACAGCCAGGGTGGTGGGGGCCAGTTTCAGCACGCGGTCTTTCAGGCCTGGCAGGGCGGTGCCCGCAGGCGCCCGCACCACAACCTTCAGCAGGCCAGTGAAACTCCCCAGGGTGCCCAGGCGGTGCTCGACCTGCGCCAGGTCCACGCGAATGGTTCTCAGTTCGCGGCCACTGGCCAGCGGCAGGGCGTGCACGCGCGCCGGGCGCCCGGCCTCGACCTCAACCAGGTTGACCTGCTTTTTCTCGCCGCCCTCACCAAAATCCAGCTGAATGACGCTGCCGGAGTAGTAAGCGGGCGGGGCCTCGCCCACCTGCTGCGGCTTATGGATGTGGCCCAGCGCTACATACTGCGCTCCGGCTGGCAGCTGCAGCCCCGACAGGGTGTAGCTGTTGGTCAGGTCAAATTGCAGGGTGCGCTCGGAGCCGCTGGGCACGGCGCCGTCCAGGGTGGCGTGGGCCATCAGCATGTTCACGCTGCCCGGCCGAAAGCCCTCGCCCAGGCGGCGCAGGAAAAAGCCCATGCCCTCGCGGTATTTCTGCCGCCAGGCGCCCGTGTCGCCGCCCAGCAGGTCGGCCGCCTTGACCAGCCGCCGCTCGGAGAGGTGGGGCAGCGCGCCCACCACCAGGCTCTCGCCGCCCCGCGTCTGCACTGTGCGGACCATCTCGGCCGGGTTGGCGCTGGGCTGCGCCACGACCTGCACGCCTACCCAGCCCAGGAGGCCCGTCACCGAATTCAGGCGGGCGGCGCTGTCATGGTTCCCGGCAATGACCACGCTGGGAACGCCCGCGTCGCGCAGGCGCAGAAAAAAGTCGAACACCGCGTGTTCCGCGTCCGCAGAAGGGTTGCCCGTGTCGAAGAGGTCCCCGGAGACCAGCACCACGTCGGCACGCTCGCTGCGGGCCAGGCCGGCAATTTCGATCAGCGCCTCGTGGACCTCGGGGGTGCGGTCAAAGCCCCGTAGAGAACGGCCCGCATGGAAATCAGCGGTATGAAGTACGCGCATCACAGAAAAAATAGCATGGGCCAGCCGGGGCTTCAGCGGCCGGCACGGAGCGCTGGCTGACCTCTAAGGGTGACTGCTGGCCACAGCGCGGAGAGATGGGCACAGCTCTCCTGCACAGCGTGGCGGCTGTACTGCCCCGACACGCTGACTCTCCTTGTCCTGGCAAGAGGTAGATGCAGTGAGCGGGAGAGGGTTGCCCAGCCCGACAAGGTTATACGGGCGGCGCGGCTGCTAGACCCCAGCAAGCGGCACGACCCTAGCGCTAGGTCAGCACCAGTCCCAGCGCCTTGTGACTGAACGCCTGGTTCTGGCGAATCAGGGTCTGGATTCGTGGCGGGAGGTTGGGGTCGCGCAGCAGGTCGTCGTACCGGGTCAGGGCGTCGGCGTGCCGCCCCAGGTAATACTCGGCCACCGCCGCTTCCAGCCGGGCGTGAAATTGATAGATCTCGTGTTCGGCAAACAGAAAGTCGGGCAAAGCGGGCAGCGTGGCCGCCTGCGAGAGAAACAGATGGGCGGTCGCGAATGCCTTGAGGTGCTGGTAATGCATGCCAATGCGGTACAGGGTCTCGGCGCGGGCCGGCTGCGTCTGGTACGCCTCCAGGTAAGTGGCCATCACTTCTGGCCAGGGGCGGCCCAGGGTGTCGCGCAGGCGGGCCATCTGGTACTGCGAATACCAGACCTCCTCGGGCCAGCCGCCCATGCTGGCGCGCCGCTCGTAGGTGCTCAGCGCCTGCTCCGGCTGCTGCGCGTCCCGGTACGACTGGGCCAGGTAAAACACGTACCGGCTGTTGCGTGGGTCCTGTTTCAGCGCTTCTTCCAGCACCAGAGCGTCTTTTTTGTACTTGTCGGGGTCAAGGGACCGCGCGCCTTCCGGTCGAGGGACGGTGTACACCCCCTGAAGTTCGCCGCGTGTGTATGGATCGGCGCCGGTCAGGTGTTCGTGCAGCACGCCTTCCCAGCGCCAGGGAAGGCTGCGGCGGGCCAGCTGAAGACGCAGGTAGTGGGTGCCACCAAACTGCACCGGCAGCATGTAGGCGTCGTCGGTCAGCTGCGGCAACTCGAAGCCGGGGCTGACCACCATTTCTTCATCGGCATCTATAAATAGCAGGTAGTCCACATCGGCTGGCGCCAGATTCAGCGCCTCGGTGCGGTTGTGGGCAAAGTTGACCCAGGGGCGTTCGACCAGGCCGCCCGGCAAATCGCTCATGAGGTCCTGAATGAGGGCCTGGGTGCCGTCCGTGCTGCCAGTGTCCACAATCAGCCAGTCGGTAATTAGGGGGCGCACCGATTCCAGACACCGGCGGATGACGTGGGCCTCGTTCTTGACAATCATATTCAGGCAGATGCGCTGTGCCATAGGGGTGACCTCATCGTAAAGAAGGGGAGAAGAGAAGTCGAGGGGAAGCGCGTAGGTTCAGAGAGCCGGCACGGGCTAGCTATGAAAAAGACCCCACACAGGGGGTCTTTTTCGTAGCTAGGGGATTAAGGGATAACGTTTCCGGGAGGTCCGGGAGGACCCTCGGGGCCTTGTGGACCCTCAGGACCTTGTGGTCCGGGAGGACCGGCAGGACCAACGGGACCTGGGTCACCCTGTGGACCTTGCGGACCCACAGGACCAGCGGGGCCGGGATCACCCTGTAGACCTTGAGGACCCTGGGCACCATCTAGGCCCGGTGCACCGTCAGCCCCAGCCGGGCCGGGATCACCCTGCGGACCTTGAGCACCATCAGCTCCAGCGGGGCCTTGAGCACCGTCAGCACCAGCAGGACCCTGGGCACCGTCGGCCCCAGCAGGACCCTGGGCACCGTCGGCCCCAGCGGGACCTTGAGCACCGTCAGCTCCAGCAATACCTTGCGGTCCTTGAGCGCCCGTCGCGCCAATAGCACCTTCTGGACCTTGAGCTCCGGTTGCCCCATTGGCTCCCGTGGCGCCGGTTGCACCCTGAGCGCCAGTCGCACCTGTTGCGCCAGTCGCACCCGTTGCGCCTGCGATGCCGGTCGCGCCAGTGGCGCCATTAGCACCCGTTGGGCCGGTAGGCCCGGTTGCACCAGTCGCGCCAGTCGCGCCGTCCGCACCATCGGCACCCGTGGCACCCGTTGCGCCCGTCGCCCCAGTGTCGCCGGTTGCTCCGGTAACACCTGTCGCGCCAATAGCTCCATCAGCGCCCGTTGCGCCTGTGGCACCAGTAGCGCCTGTCGCGCCGTCCGCACCCGTTGCTCCGGTGTCACCCGTGGCGCCTGTCGCACCAGTATCGCCGGTTGCCCCGGTAACGCCCGTCGCACCAATAGCTCCATCAGCGCCCGTTGCACCTGTGGCCCCAGTATCGCCGGTTGCACCCGTCGCACCAGTATCGCCTTGTGGGCCGACAGGTCCAATTTCGCCTTGCAAGCCTTGTGGTCCCTGTGGGCCGATAGGGCCGACCTCGCCCTGGAGGCCCTGCGGGCCTTGTGGACCAATGGGCCCAATCTCGCCCTGAGGGCCTTGCGCGCCGGTCGCCCCAGTCTCGCCTTGCGGGCCTTGTGGGCCGGGGAGACCAATCTCGCCCTGAATACCTTGTGGACCCGTTTCGCCCGTTGCACCCGTGGCACCAGTTGCCCCAGTATCACCAGTTGCGCCGGTGGCACCGTCAGCACCGGTAGCGCCCGTGGCACCTGTGACGCCTATGGCGCCGGTGTCACCCGTGGGGCCAGTAGGACCTGTCGGGCCGATGTCGCCCTGTGGTCCTTGTGGGCCGACAGGTCCAATCTCGCCTTGCAAGCCTTGGGGTCCCTGTGGGCCGATAGGGCCGACCTCACCCTGGAGGCCCTGCGGTCCCTGTGGACCAATGGGCCCAATCTCGCCTTGAATGCCTTGCGCGCCGGTCGCCCCAGTTTCGCCTTGCGGGCCTTGTGGGCCGGGGAGACCAATCTCACCCTGAATGCCCTGTGGACCCGTTTCGCCGGTTGCACCCGTAGCGCCGGTCGCGCCAGTGGCACCGTCGGCACCTGCGGCGCCGGTTTCACCCGTCGCACCTGTGGCACCGGTTGCCCCAGTATCACCAGTTGCGCCGGTGGCACCGTCAGCACCGGTGGCGCCCGTGGCACCTGTGACGCCTACGGCGCCGGTGTCACCCGTAGGGCCAGTGGGACCCGTCGGGCCGATGTCGCCCTGTGGTCCTTGTGGGCCGACAGGTCCAATCTCGCCTTGCAAGCCTTGCGGTCCCTGTGGGCCGATGGGGCCGACCTCGCCCTGGAGGCCCTGCGGGCCTTGTGGACCAATGGGCCCAATCTCGCCTTGAATGCCCTGTGGTCCCTGAGCGCCAGTGGCACCTGTTGCCCCAGGAGTGCCTTGGGTCCCAGCTGGTCCTTGAGCGCCGGTGGCGCCTGTAGCTCCAGGAGTGCCCTGGGTCCCGGCTGGTCCCTGAGCGCCGGTGGCACCTGTAGCTCCAGGAGTGCCTTGGGTTCCAGCTGGTCCCTGAGCGCCGGTGGCACCTGTAGCTCCAGGAGTGCCTTGGGTTCCAGCTGGTCCCTGAGCGCCGGTGGCACCTGTAGCTCCAGGAGTGCCTTGAGTCCCAGCTGGTCCCTGAGCACCAGTGGCACCTGCAGGGCCAGCTGGACCGGGTGCGCCGCTGGCCCCGGTTGGGCCGGCTGCTCCAGCAGGTCCGGCTGGCCCTGCTGGTCCAGGCCCGCCATTGGCACCATCAATCCCAGACGAGCCGGCTGGACCGGCTGGCCCAGTGGGCCCGCGCAGGGCGTTTAAGGTGGCTGCTGGCAGAGACCTGACGTTAATGAGAACAAGTTGCCCATCACGGACAATGACAATTTTCCCCTCATCCCCGGCCGTCAGGGTCACGCCTTCCGGGGTGGGAATAACCACCTCGGTCGTGTCCTGGGCCCGGGCGGCTGCCGAGAGACTCAGCAGCGCCGTCAGGGCAAGTGTCGTTAATCGGTTCATGCGTACTCCTTCCATAACTCCTCTGGGCTAGCCAGGGTCATGTCAGGGCCAGGTGAACTGCCTGGGTCAAGGGACCAAACAGAGCCTGAAAGGTGGTGCAGCACAGCTGGGGAATTGCGCCTGGAGCTTAGAAGCTGCGTCAGAGGCGCAGGCCAGGGACAGGGTTTAGCCCGTGGGCGACCGGGCAAAAGGTCGCCCAGACACCGTGACTCCGGGTCCAACAGGGATGCCGTTCTCCCTGCGCCGGATGACACCTTCTGGAAAGAAAGAGTGAACGGACATACAGCCTGGCCTCCTGAGAACGCAAAACGGAAAGAAAAGGAGCAGATAGGGTGCTGACGACCTGATGAGAAGCTATGAGATTTGGACGAGGAACTGATGGCCAGTCTAAGAGCCGTATTTCTCGTGTCTCTGAGGAAGACCTTTACTCTTACCTCAGTCTTCTGGTGATAAGCGCTAACGCAGAAAGTTCTACATAACCACAATCCACATTGAGAACTTTGTCAGGTGACCTCTGGTTAAGAGCTTTGAGAGAGGCAAGCTTCTACCCTTTCCTCATGAGGCTGCGCCGCCTGCTGTTCGTGTATCAGATCCCTCTGTGGGCGTGTCTGCTGCTGGCGTTTGCCTGTGTGCTGGGCGCCCTGGACGCCCGCGTGAAAGCCACCACGCAGGCCTCGCAAACCCGTGCGCAGCTGGAAGGAATTAACACGTTGCTGCTGCACACCCTGGATATGGAAACCGGTGTGCGTGGTTATGTGGTGGCGGGCGACCCTGTCTTTCTGGAGCCCTACCGGGAAGCAGTGGCGGCGCTGCCCGGCGATTTTGCGGCCCTGCGTCAGCTGTTTGCCGACCCCTCGTTGGGCGTCACGGTGCAGGCCAACCGCACAGCCTCGCTGGCCCGCATCGAGGCGCTGGTCACCCGCTGGCAGCAGGACGTGGGGGCGCCTGAAATTGAGGCCCGGCAGCGCAGCGCCGCCGCCGCCCAGGCACTGGTCAAAAGTCAGCGGGGCAAACGGCTGCTGGACACGGTGCGCCGCGAGGTGGCGGCCCTGAATGCCAGCCAGACCGCCAGTCTGCGCCGCTATGAAGCCGAGGCCGTGCGGCAGCTGCGGACCCTGCGATGGACGCTGTACAGTTCGGCGGGCCTGCTGCTGCTGCTGAGCTTCATCAGCACTCTGGCCGGTGCGAACGTTCTGGTACGGCACCTTCAGGCCCTGACAGGCGGGGCGCAGCGCGTGACCAGTGGCGCCGAGCAGATCACCGTGCCCGAGCGCGGCCCCGCTGAGCTGCGGACCCTGGCCCGCACCTTTAACGACATGGGTGGGCGCCTCCATGCCGCGCGCCAGGCCGCCGAGGCAGGGGCCGCGCAGCTGACCGGGCGCAACGACTGGATGCGCCGCCTGGGCGACCTGAGTGACGCCCTGCAAGCCGCCCGGAGTCTCGACGAGGGCGCGCGCATTCTGGAACGCGCCCTGCCAGCGCTGCTGCCGGGCACACGCGGCACCTTGTCACACCACAATGCGTCCCGGAATCTGCTGGTGCCGGTCATGACCTGGGGCGCCGAGGTCGCGGCCCCCATGCCCCCCGACCACTGCTGGGCGCTGCGGCGCGGCGAGATGCAAACCCCCGAGGCCCGGGAGTTCTCGCCGGGTTGTCCGGGGGCGGGCGGGCAATATGTGTGCCTGCCTCTGTTTTCCCACGGCGAAACGCTGGGGCTGCTGCGGGTGGACAGCCTAGATGGTCAGGCCCTGAGCACCGAAACGCGGCAGCTGCTGCCTGGCGTGGCCCGGCAGGTAGCCCTGGCCCTGGCCAGCCTGCGTCTGCAAGACCGCCTGCTCCAGCAGTCCATCCGCGACCCGCTGACCGGGCTGTTTAACCGCCGCCAGTTGGAAGATCAGCTCTCGCACCACGTTGCCCTGGCCCAGAGCGGCGGCCAGCCCCTGAGCCTGCTGGCCCTGGACATCGACCACTTCAAGCGCCTGAACGACACCTTCGGCCACGAGGCCGGAGACGCGGCGCTGGTGCGGGTCAGCGCGGTGCTGCGGGACCACGCGCCGGCGGGCAGCACACCCGCGCGCCCCGGCGGCGAGGAGTTTGCCCTATTGCTGCCCGGGACGGACCTGGGCGGAGCCGAAGCCCTGGCCGAGCGGGTGCGCGCCGCTGTGGCCGCCCTGAACCTCAGCCATGCGGGCATCAATCTGGGGCAGGTGACCGTGTCGCTGGGCGTGGCGGAACTGGCGCCGGGACAGGCCACGCCCGCACACCTGACGGGCGCCGCCGACCAGGCGCTGTACGCCGCCAAGCGCAGCGGCCGCAACCGGGTGATGAGCGCGGCGCCGCTGGCCACCCCCGCCTGACCGCTGGCCCAGTCGGGCGGCGTCTCCCACCTCCCAGCACCGGCCCTTTACCGCTCTCGTCATTTCGCTCACGCCGGAATGCCTGGGGTCACGCTATGCTGTGAGTCCATGTCTGCCGCCCCCCCCACCGAGGCTTTCCGCGTGTCTGGCGGCGTCAATAAGGTGCGCTTTCGCGCCGAATCCGGCTTCACGGTCATGTCGGCGCGCATCCGCAACACCGAGGGCGAGGACCCCGACGCCACCGTCATCGGCGTGATGCCTCCACTGGAAGCCGGGGATACCTTCAGCGCCGATGTGCTAATGGAAGAACACCGCGAGTACGGTTATCAGTACCGCGTCGTGAACATGGTGCTGGAGGCCCAGCCGGCTGACCTGACGGAGGCCGGGGTGGCGGCCTATCTGGAAGCTCGCGTGGGTGGCGTGGGCAAGGTGCTCGCCGGGCGCATTGCCAAGACCTTTGGGCCAGGCACCTTCGACATTCTGGAGTCCGACCCACAGCGCCTCTTGCAGGTGCCGGGGGTGACGCAAAGCACCCTGCACAAGATGGTGCAGAGCTGGTCGCAGCAGGGTCTGGAGCGGCGCCTGCTGGCGGGGTTGCAGGGGCTGGGCCTCAGCATCTCGCAGGCGCAGCGGGCGGTGAAACATTTCGGGGAAGCGGCTCTGGAACGTCTGGAGGCCGACCTCTTTGCCCTCACCGAGGTCGAAGGCATCGGCTTTGTAACGGCCGACAAGCTGTGGCAGGCGGCGGGCGGCACGGGCGACGACCCCCGGCGCCTGACCGCCGCCGCCGTGTACGCGCTCCAGCAGGCCGCGCAGCAGGGGGGCCACAGTTATCTGCCGCGTGGCCGGGCCGAGAAGGGGGTGGCGCATTACACCCGTGTGACCCCCGCTCAGGCCCGTCTGGCCGTGGACACCGCCGTGGAACTGGGCCGCCTGTCCGACGACACCCCGCCCCTGCTGGCCACCGAGGACGCGCTGCACGATCCCAGCCGTATCTACCTGCCGCCGGTGCTGCGCGCCGAGAAGAAGCTGGCCGGTCTGATCCGCACCTTGCTGGCGACCCCGCCCGCCGGCACCGACTGGACGGTGCCCAAGGGGGCAGCCAAGGGGCTCTCGGCCGAACAGGCCAGCGTGCTCGACCTCCTCGAAGACAACCGCCTGGTTGTGCTGACGGGCGGTCCCGGCACTGGCAAAAGCACGACCACCCGCGCGGTGGCGGACCTGGCAGAGAAACTGGGCCTGGAGGTCGGTTTGTGCGCTCCCACCGGCAAAGCCGCCCGCCGCTTGGGCGAAGTGACGGGACGCACCGCCAGCACCATTCACCGTCTCCTGGGCTACGGCCCGGCGGGCTTCCGGCACAATCACCTGGAACCGGCGCCCTATGACCTGCTGATCGTGGACGAGGTCAGCATGTGCGGCGACGGCCTGATGCTCTCACTGCTCTCGGCGGTGCCGCCAGGTGCGCGGGTTCTGCTGGTGGGCGACACCGACCAATTGCCCCCGGTGGACGCGGGGCTGCCCCTGCACGCCCTGACGCAAGTGGCCCCCACTGTGCGCCTGACGCAGGTGTACCGTCAGGCGGCGCAGAATCCGATTATCCGCGCGGCCCACGAACTGCTGCACGGGCAGGCGCCCGCGTGGGGTGACCCCCGCCTAAACCTGACCGAGACCGAGCCGGATGTGGGCGCCCGCCGCGTGGCGCTGCTGGTGCGCGACCTGGGCGGCCCGGCGCAGGTGCAGGTGCTGACCCCCATGCGCAAGGGGCCGCTGGGCGTCGAGATGCTCAACCAACACCTGCAAAGCCTCTTTAACCCCGGCGAGGGCGGCGTGCGGATTGCCGACGGTCAGGCCCGCCCTGGCGACGTGGTGGTGCAGACCAAGAACGACTACACCAACGAGGTGTTTAACGGCACGGTGGGCACGGTGCTCAAGGAAGGCAGTGGCCGCCTGACCGTGGATTTTGACGGCAACGTGGTGGAACTGGCCGGCGCCGAACTGTTCAACCTGCAACTGGGCTACGCCCTGACCGTTCACCGCGCGCAGGGCAGCGAGTGGGGCACGGTGCTGGGCGTGCTGCACGAGGCCCATATGCCTATGCTGAGCCGCAATCTGGTCTATACCGCCCTGACCCGCGCCCGTGAGCGGTTTTTTGCAGTGGGATCAGGCAGCGCCTGGGCCAAAGCGGCAGGCCGCCAGCGTGAGGAAAGGCATACAGCCCTTCTGGAACGTATTCGCGGAAAATAACCAGGACCGGTATCGAAGCTGTCAGCGGCTTTCTACAGCTGGGCCGAATTCGTGGAGACAAGAGAAGCGTGTAAACTCGCTTGCTCCGCTGTCTCGCAGACTCGCCCGCAGAGGTAGGCATTGAGCTTTGGGCGTCAGATACTCATCGCTAGCCTCTGCCGCTTAGCGGCGAGATTGGCTGCTCTATGACAGAAATCTGTCGGTTTGCCAAGCGGATATGAGGAAATTCACACTCCCCAACCAGGGGGGTGAGATTTTTCGCATTCTTTGCTCATACTGGCTTTATGCCGCCGAACGACCGCACCCAGGGTGCCACTCTCATCGTGTCCCTGCTGCTGGTGATGTTGATGCTGGCCGTCATCATGAGCGTGACGGCTCAGGTCACGCTGTCCACGCGGCGATCTAGCGCTGACCAAGACGCGATCCTGCGCGCGCAATATGCCGCCGAATCTGGCGCGGCGCGGGTGCAGGCGCGATTGCGGGCGGCCAGTGACCTCTTGGCCCAGGCCAAATTTGCCCAGGGCACGACGATTCCCGAGGTTGAGGCCCAGGTGGCGGCCCTTTGCGGCCTGACCAGCTTGCCCTCACCGCTGGCCCTGGGCGCCACGATCTGCGATCTGTCCGCTCGTCCGCAAGGCCTCAAGGAGTCCGGTGCCACGAACGCGCGGGTCAGCGTGCTCCTCAGCACCGTCAGCGCCGCCGCTTTCGCCACTGTGGGTCTGCTCGGCGCCACCGACGCCGACCGCACCCGGTTCTGGTCCGACCTGTTTTCGGGTGTAGAAGGTGTGGACCTTGGTGGAAGCCAGGACGGCGCGACCTTCAGCGCGCGTTACGGCCTGAAGCCGGTTGCAGTCGTCAAATCCAGTGTCAATGGCTACCGCCTCATCTTTCAGGTTCCAGACGTGACTGTCACTGGGCAGGCTGGCGGCGCTACCCGACAGGTTAAGGTGCGTGCGTCGCAAGAGGGGCTGAGTCTGCTTATTGAGCGGCCTTCGTTGGCGCCCAACGCCCTCTTTACCAACCACCACTACCTCAGCGGCGCGTCGGAAGGCAAAGGCGAAGGCATCTATTTCACGAGCCGCACGCTCTTTAGCGGTCCGGTGCACACCAACCAGCACCTGAATATCGTCGGCAAACCCTGGTTCGGAGGCGCCGTCAGTAGCGCTGGCTGCCCAGCGGGGCAAATTACCATGGGCCCCAACGGGCCGCAGTGCGCTGTGGCGGGCGTTCCCGGCGCTGTTCTTAATGGGACATTCGTGGCGGCTAGTGCGATGCCCGATCCGCAGGCTCCGTCGGTGTGCGAGAGCGGCAATACCAATTGCGCGGCGCCTACTTTTAATCAAGGTGTCAATTGGTCGGCCTCTTACCTGCAACTACCGGAAAACGGCAACGATCAGCAGGCGGCGGCGCAGGTGGGCGGCGTGGCCATCCCCGGCGACGTCAGCGAATTGCAGCTGTATCAGGCCCCTCTGACCCCAGGTGGGCAGAACGTGCAGCGCCTGACCTACACCGTGCCGGGGGCCACTGGCCCTGTCACCGTGCAACTGGCCATAGATAGCAACAAAAACATGTTGATGTGGGACGGCACGGCCTGGGTAGGCGCGGCCCGGCAGGCGGACGGCAGCTTTACGCCGGGTGTGTCCTCTGCTTTTAACGGCGTGCTGTACGTGGGGGGCAAGGTGGCCAATCTGAACGCTGGCCCCAACAGCAGCAATGGTGGCGCCGCTGTGGCGTCGTTCAGTGGCCTGACGCTGGCCGCTGCAGGCGACATTAACATCACCAGCAGCCTGCGCTACGCCGACCCGCCCTGTGCAGGGCAGCATGTGCGCAACGGCGACGGCAGCGTGACGCCCGCCGCCTGCACAAACCTGAACACCCGCAACATCCTGGGGATCTACTCGGCCCAGGGCAACGTGAACCTGATGAAAGACCAACTAGGGAACGACCCTGCCATTCACGCCGTCCTGATGGCGGGTACAGGTGCCGTGCAGGTGGATAAATATAACCAAGGGACCTCTCAGGGCACCGTGAACCTGATCGGCGGCATTATCGAAAACTATTACGGCGCCTTCGGCACTTTCGATGGCGACACAGCGAAAACGGGCTACGGCCGGAACTTCGTCTTCGATCCGCGCACCCTGCAGGGCTACGAGCCGCCCTTCTTTCCCACCGCCCGCACCTGGAAACTTACCCTGACCGAGGAGGCTGGGACTCAACCGCTGACGGCATCTTTGCGCCTGCGCGGCGATACGGTGAATGCTGGAGAAGGACAGTGAGCGCCCAGACCCAGGGCTTTACTCTGCTAGAACTGCTGGTCGTCATGGCCATTCTGGGCATTCTGGCGGGCGTGTTGGGCCTGAATCTCCTGAGCAGCTACCGCGGCGCTCAACTGCGCGAAGCGGCTTCGCAGATGAGCGGCGACCTGCGCCAAGCCCGCAGCGACACGCTGAAAACGGGCCAAAGCGTAGGCATCAACGTCACTCTGAACAGCACGGCCTATACCGTGACACGCGGGGCGGGCACGGCTACTCAGTCCCAGACTCGAACCTTGCCCAGCGGCGTGGTGGTGGCAGAGGAAGTCGGTGAGACCGAAGTCACTTATCAGGCGCCCACAGGGACCATTGGTGGGAATGGCGTGGTCTGGACGCTACGTCACCCCGGCGGCCGTCAAATCAAAGTCAAGGTGGTTGGCATCACCGGAAAGGTCATGATCGATGCGACAAATTAACCCCCGTATCCAGGGCATTACCATCGTGGAAGTGCTCGTCGGTGTACTGCTGGTCAGCGTTATTGTGATGGTTGTGCTGACTCCGCTGACGGGCTTCTTCGGTCTGACTCGGCGCAGCACCCAGCAGGTAGGCGCCACCCAGGCGGCCCAGCAGATTCTGGAGACTGTCCGGGGTGATTGGCTTTCACCGGCCGTATACGCCCAGCGCTGCACGACCGCAGACTTGAGTGGCGGCAACCTCACCCTCACCGTGACTAACTTAGACCTGGACGGCAATACGGCAGGCGAAGCACCCATGCACCCAAGCTGCAACGGCAACTCGCCGGACCTGGCCCCAGCGCGGCGTGTCAGTGTGACGGTGCGGGACGGCGCGGCGCAGTCCACCCTGAGCGTGGACGTGGCCCGGCCATGAGCAGCCGCAACCATGGCTTTACGCTGATTGAACTGCTGGTGGCCGTCGCTCTGGCACTGATTGTGCTGTTTGCGGCTTCCAATCTGCTGATTTCCAGTTCCAGCAGTGCCACAAATCTGCAGGCCCGCAACGACATGGCGCAAGAAGGGCAAATTGCCCTGAACTACATCGCGGCCAATGTCAGGGAAGCGGCGTATGTGTATCCAAATGGGACCACGCTAAATCTGGGTGGGGGAGACACCACACGGCGACCTGGAGGCGGCAACTGGGTGGTGGGCAACAGCACAGCGCCCATCTTGGCATTCATTAAGGCTCCCCGTCTTCCTGTTGCGGGCTGTTGGAAGGTGACGGAAAACGAGCTAAATGACGATAAAGCCTGTTATAAGTTCGTAGCGTATTACCCTGTCCTGCGAAGCGCTTGGGTGGCGGCTAGTACCGGCCAGAATAACCCTGGCTCCGATCTTGCCAATGGTGAGCGCTGGCTTCTGGTCGAATACCGCAAGAATCTGCCTCTCAACTCTCCACCAACCTTAACCAACCTCGCCGGCCTCAATGTGGCCAGCAGCAGTGGCCGTCTCCTGCTTGATTACGTGCAGCCGGCTGTGCCTAATCTGCGTCCCCTCTTCAGCGTTCAAGCGGACAGCCCACAAACACCTGGCAATGTGCGCGTCACCCTGAACCTGAGCCTAAGCCGCCTGGTTGAGCGCCGCGAGATTAATATCCCGGCGCGCCCCTCGCCCGACCCGGCCACCTGGACACAGACCCTCAGCGCCGCGCCGCGCAACATCGGCACCCTGGCCCCCTAGCCCTGGCGCGTGCTAGCATGAAATCCCGGAGGCCGAGCGCCCCGGTTTTTCTTTTTGGCCCCCAGGGCGGGGTCAGGCGCTCGCGGCTAGAGATGAAATATATCTTCGTAACAGGCGGCGTGGTCAGCAGCCTTGGCAAGGGCGTGGCAAGTGCAAGTCTGGGGGCGCTCTTGCGGGCACGCGGCTACAAGGTCACGGCCGTCAAGATTGACCCGTACATCAACATTGACGCGGGTACCATGCGGCCCTACGAGCACGGCGAAGTGTTTGTAACAGCCAGCGGCGCCGAAACCGACCTGGATATTGGCAACTATGAGCGCTTTCTGGACCTGGACATTCCGCCGGGCAGCAACATCACTACCGGGCAGGTGTACCAGGAGGTCATCCGCAAAGAGCGCGCCGGCGATTACCTGTCACAGACGGTGCAGGTCATTCCGCACGTCACCGACGAGATCAAGCGCCGCATTCGCGCGGCGGGCGAGACGGCCGGGGCCGAGATTGTCCTTATTGAGGTCGGCGGGACGGTGGGCGATATTGAGTCTCTGCCTTTCCTCGAAGCCATTCGGCAGTTCAAGTTCGACGAGGGCGACGAGAATGTCCTGTACCTGCACCTGACGCTGGTGCCGTACCTGGGCACCTCCAACGAGTTCAAGACCAAGCCCACCCAGCACTCGGTCGCCGAGCTGCGCAGTGTGGGCATCAGCCCCGACATCGTGATGGTGCGCAGCAAGGAAAAGCTGCCGCCGGAAATCACGCGCAAGATTGCCGCCTTTACCAGTGTGCGTGAAAACCGCGTCTTTTCCAGCTACGACGTGTCACACGTCTACGAGGTACCCCTCGCCTTGGAAGAACAGGGCCTGGGCAAAGTGGTCGAAAGTCTGCTGGGCCTGGAGCGGATTCACCCCAGCCTGGGCGTGTGGCAGAACGCTGTTAAGACCATCAAGCAGCCCGCGCGTGAAGTCACGATTGCCATTGCGGGCAAGTACACGGCGATGCCCGACGCCTACCTGTCCCTGATGGAGTCGCTGACCCACGCGGGCATTGCCAACGACGCCCGCGTCAATATTCGCTGGGTCAACGCCGAGGAACTGGCCGACCCCAGTGTGTCTGACGAGGACGTGCAGGCGCAGCTGGCCGGCGCGGACGGCATTCTGGTGCCGGGCGGCTTTGGCATTCGCGGCATTGAAGGCAAGATTCGCGCCGCGCAGTACGCCCGCGAAACCGGGACGCCGTATCTGGGCATCTGCCTGGGGATGCAGATTGCCGTGATCGAATACGCGCGTCACAAGGCGGGCCTGACCGGGGCCAACTCGGCCGAGTTCGATGAATACGCGCCTCACAAGGTCATTGACCTGATGCCCGAGCAGCTGGAAGTGGCGGGTATGGGCGGCACCATGCGCCTGGGCGACTGGCCCATGAATCTGGAAGGCGGCACCAAAATCGCCGAGCTGTACGGCGTGGCCGGCGGCGGCACCGTCAAGGAACGTCACCGTCACCGCTTTGAGGTCAATCCCGCCTATACAGGGCAGCTGAAAGACGCGGGCCTGGTGATTAGTGGCGTGACCCCCGGCGTGGCCGGACGCGGCGCGGGGCTGGTGGAAACCATCGAGATTCCGGGGCACCCTTTCTTCGTGGCCCTCCAGGCTCACCCTGAATTCAAGAGCCGCCCCATGCGCCCCAGCCCGCCCTTTGCAGGGTTTATTGCTGCGGCCCTCAAGGAAAGTGGGCAGCCAGCCGTGGGTAGTGATAACTGACAGCGGTCTTTGGTGCAGTTGAGGCGTTCTCTCAGCTGCCCTAACTGACACCGAGGGGTGCACTGTCAGTCCAGTGTGAAGCGGAACCAAAAGCCAGCACTTACGAGTACAGGAAGGGACGCTGCTTAAATGGCGTCCCTTCCTGCTGCGCCTCTGGTCCACTCCGGGCTTATCAGTATTCTTTCCACCTGCGCTTCCAGCCCTGCCATATCGCTGCTGTTCTCAATGACCCAGGTGGCGCGGCGGCGTTTCTCATCTGCGGGCAGCTGGCGGGCGTCACGGGCTAGGATGTCGTCCTGGGTCAGGCCGCCTCGGGCCAGGGCGCGCCTCAGCCGCACGTCCAGCGGCGCGTCCACGACCAGCACGGCGTCCATCTGGGCGTCCAGACCACTTTCAAACAGAAGTGGGACGTCCTGCACCACCCAGACCTCGCCGCGAGCAGCCGCCTGCGCTTCAAGGCCGCTCATCCGCGCCCGCACGCGCGGATGAACGATGGCGTTCAGGTCAGCCACCGCCGCCGGGTCGGGAAAGACGCGGGCGGCCAGGCCCGCACGGTCCAGCACACCTGCTGTCACGGTGCCGGGAAACCGCGCCTCTATCTGGGTCAGCACCTCCGGTTCCTGGGTGACCAGGCGCGCCTGCTCGTCGGCGTCCAGCACGGTCAGGCCGCGTGCGCGCAGTAGGCCAGCCACTGTACTTTTGCCCGCGCCGATGCTGCCAGTCAGGCCCAAGCGGCGGGGTGGGAGAGGGTCGGCAGTCACGCCCCGACTGTACCGCCCTCTAGTCTCACCCGGTTCTGTGACGGGCTTCATCAGACCGGCGTCACCGGGGCGCAGAACACTGCGGCCTATGTTCAGCTTCTGCGGCTCCTGGCCCTCTCACGGCCACTTCACCCGGTTTGTCGGCGTTCTCACGTATCATGGCGTTATGCCTGTTTCTGGCAGGGTGAGGCCGGCGCTGCACAAGGCGCCGGGCCGCACGGAGGTTTCCGAGTGAAGCGAAGCACGACCAAGACCGGCCTGCTGGGCCTGCTGATGACCCTGGGGCTGGCGGCCGCGCAGACGGCCCCCACGACTCCGGCCACCCCCGCCCCGGCCCAGGCCGCCCCAGCGGCTCCGCGCGCCATCCCGGCGGCCAACTACGTGGCGCTGGGCGTGTATTACTACGAGCAGGGTCAGTTTGACCAGGCCTACGTGGCCTACCGCGCCGCCAGCGAACTGGACCCGCGCAGCCCCGAGGCCCTGATTGGCCTGGGCCGCTCGCAGGTCAAACTGCGGCTGTACAGCGCCGGCATCGAGACCCTGCGGCGCCTGATTGGCCTGGACAGCCGCAACTTTGACGCCTATATCTCGCTGTCGCAGGCATATGTGCAGCAGTACATCGGTGCGGGCGACCGGACCAGTGTGGCGACCAACCTGAATGAAGCCCTGCGTGTCCTGACCGACGCCGAGGCGCTGGCCCAGGGCGGCACGACCCGCGCCGTGCAGCTCAGCCGCGTGTGGAATGAACGCGGCTATGTCTACAAGTTGCAGGGCGACGCCAGCAAGGCCATCGACGCCTTCAAGCAGGCGATTACCCTGAACGGCGAGAACGCGATTTTGCTGTACAACCTGGGCGACATGTACTACGCCACCGGCAACCTGCCCCTGGCGCTGGACAGCTTGCAGCAGGCCGTCATCGTGGACCCGCGCGACCCCTACAACCGCGCCTACTACGCCAAGCTGCTGGCCCTGAGCGGCAACCTGACGGCGGCGCGCCCCGAAGCCGCGCAGGCAGCCCGCCTGGCGCCCAGAAACGCCTACGCGGTCGGGCAGTACGGCGTGGTCAGCTACCTGGCCAAAGACACCACCACCGCCCGCGCCCAGCTGACCCAGGCCATCACCCTGGACCCGCTGCGTTACCCCGAGTTCTATTACTACCTGGGCCGCCTGGCCCTGGACGGCGGCGACCTGAAGACCGCGCGCGACAACCTGACCCGCGCCGCCGCGCTGGGCAGCAGCACCCCCGAATACATCTATTACCTGGGCCTCAGCTACGAGCGCGGCGCGGGGGCTGTGGCCGCCGACCGCCTCAAGGCGCGCGAGAATTATGAACGGGCGCTGCAACTCAGCCCCAGCTACAAGCCGGCTCAGGACGGGTTGAACCGCGTGAAATGAGGCCTGGCGCGGCGCTGAGCCTTGTCACAGAACTCTGACAGCGCCCCGCCTTCAAAACCCTGCCCTTCTAGACCCCCTGGCGTGCCCCCGCCGGGGGGGCTGTCTTTGTAAGTGCATGGTGCCAGCAGGGAAAAGCTGCTTGAGGACACTCTTTCTTGCCCTGGTCAGAGCAGAGCAGAGGCTTGGTAGCAGGATAAAGACGTTCATGTTGCCAGGAGTGAGCGGCATGAAAGGAGCAGATTTGTACCGTGAGGGCACTTCAACCGCTTCAGGTCACTGACAGCGAAAAAGGACCCTCACATGACCAAGACTGCCCTGACCATCCTGATTCCCTTTAGCCTGCTGCTGGCCTCCTGCGGCGGCGCACCCAGTACCCCCAGCGCCAGCGCGGCCCCCGCACCAGCCGTGGGCAGCAGCGGCTCGACGGGCGGTCAGGGGGGCAGTGTGCCCAGCGCAGGCGACCAGACCATGAGCGCCCAGGAAGCCCAGGTGCTGAAGGAAGTCAACGAGGCCCGCGCCCAGGCCCGGTCCTGCGGTGGTCAGGCGTTTGCCGCCGCCCCCGCTGTGACCTGGAATGGTTACCTGGCGGCTTCGGCCCGTGGCCACGCGACCGACATGGCGGCCCGCGCCTACTTTGACCACAACACCCCCGAAGGCCGCACCCCCGCGCAGCGCATGGAAGCGGCCGGCTACAGCAGCTGGCGCCAGGTGGGCGAGAACATCGCCGCTGGCTACACGGTGCAGAACGTGGTGCAGGGCTGGATTGACAGCCCCAGCCACTGCAAGACCCTGATGGACCCCGGCCTGAAGGAACTGGGCGTGGGCTACACCTACCGCCAGGGCAGCCCCTACGGCACCTACTGGGTCCAGAACTTCGGCACGCGCTAAGGGCGCTGTGCCTGCGCACCGGGGTTGAAGCCGGGCGCACGCGATAACTCTAGGGCGGGACGGTTCTGTGAGGGGAACCGTTCCGCCCACTTTTGTCGTGTCGGGAGGGTGAAAGCAGGGGAGCAGACGTTGACATTAGGCACGAGTTGCTTCTGACGTTGGCTCTGCTGAAAGGGCGTGCGCGGGGCCTGAAGTTTGTCTTGCGTCGCTTGGAGCTCGGCTTTCAAAACGTGCCCCTGGGGCTTCTGGTCTTTCGTCAAGGTGGTTGGCCATCCGGCGCCATCCTGCCCCCTTTGTGGAGGGGCCTGCGCCCTCAAAAGCTTATAAGCCGACGTGGACGACGCAAGAAGACGAGGAGTCGCCACTGAACGGGTGGAGCCACCGCCAATGGCCTCATCCAGACCTAAGTGGTGTGATGGCAGGGCCTCTTGGCGAGGTCTGTAGATTTGACTTTGAGGCAAAGATGCAGAAGCCAGCACACTTCAAGAGCCCTTGTGAGATAGAGGCCAGGAACTTTATGGCGCAGTGAACACCATGAGTTGACAGTTCTGCATCCATATGAGGTGCTGGGCCTCTAAACATGAAGCCCCCCCTCTGGCAGTCCGGGCTGCTGTGGGTTATGACTTGATTTGAAAAGCCAAGTGGGTTTTTCCTCGCCGCTTTCTCCTGCTCCCGGAGGCCCCACCATGAAAATCGCCGTGATTATTGGCAGCACCCGCGCCACCCGTTTTGCTGACAAGCCGGCCGCTTGGCTGCGCGGCATCGTGTCACAGCGCACCGACGCTGAGTACGAGTTCGTGGACCTGCGCGACTATCCCATGCCCTTTTTCGACGAGGTGGCTTCCAACCTCTGGGCGCCGACCCAGAACGAGGTCGCCCTGCGCTGGCAGCAAAAGATTGCAGAGTTTGACGGCTATATCTTCCTGACCGCCGAGTATAACCACGCCCCGACAGGGGTGCTGAAGAACGCGCTGGACTACGCTTATGTGGAGTGGAACAAGAAGCCCGCCGCATTTGTAGGGTACGGCTCGGTGGGCGCGGCGCGCGCCATTGAGCAGCTGCGTCAGATTGCCGTGGAGCTTCAGATGGCGCCTATCCGCACGGGCGTACATATTCAGGGCGCCGACTTTTTCGGGGCCTGGCAGGCGGGGGCGGCGCTAGAAGACATGGCGCATCTGCAACCCGGCGTCCAGAGCATGCTGGATGAACTGCACTGGTGGGCCTCGGCCCTGAAAACGGCGCGGGAAGCGACTGCGGTGTCCTGACAGCGGCTGACACTTCTGCCCCTAGGGCAAAGGACACCCCCTCAACTCCACTTCCGCCGCAGGCTCTTGCGGTCACGTACTTTGTTCGCCCCAGCGCGGCTCAGGGCCTCCTTCGTTCAACCGCTCTGGGTTCCGCTGTCAGGATGGACTGAAGTGCGCCCCTCTGGCCATGAGGGGGCGCGTGTTGTTCTGCCCGTCCCAGGCGACCGCACGTCAGATACAGCTCGGGAACAGAGCCCTGGCCTGATTACCCCAGAGGAAATGCACCTCCAGAGGCACGGTGAACCCTGCTCAGCCAGTTGGCCCATGCCTTTAGCGAGCCTCGCGCATAAGGTGCTGACCATGACCTGGCGAGACGACACCCAGTAGGCCCTTTGGAGGGGGCCTGCCATGAGCGGACGTCTCTGGAAGCGTGAGCAGCACACACGCCGGCTTATTTCTCGTCATCTTCAGCAGCATATTCAGCCGTTTTGGGGCTACGGAGAGCCGCCGGAGGTTCAGGCGGCCTGGCCCCGCCGCAGGTGGCGTGAACTGGGGTGCTTTGAACAGTGGGCGGAGGCGCAGGTCGTGGCCTCCCGGCACCCTGGTTCGGTGCTGGAGCCGGTATGGCGTTACTGCCGCAAGCCCAAGCCGCACCGGCAGGTGATCGGCTACCGGGTGGGGGTTGTGACCCGGCTGGGAGCGCCGTACCGCACCCCTGTCACGACCTGGGCGCTGGAGGAAGCGGCCGCGCGTCACCAGCAGACGCAGGCACGCCGCTGGTTAAAGCGCGGAAGCCTGAAGGGCGGCATTGCGGCTTCCACCCGCAGCTCTCGGCGGCGTTGGCGCCGTGCTGGACAGCAGATCTGTAGGCTGGCCCTGCGTGGCGACCTGGACACTGCAGGCGCCCTTGACCCACAGCCCCGGCGGCTGGGTGTGATGTGGGACATCTGGTAAAGAAAAAGCGAGAGGGCGCCGCTTCATAAGGCGCCCTCTCGCTGTGAACTTTGACTATCTGCTCCGCCCCGCCCGCTGCTCGGCCACAAATGCCAGGAACTCGCCTTGTTCCAGCGTATTAACCACCTGTGCCGGGGTCAGGCCCGCCTTGCGCGCGGCCATCACGCCGTATTTCGCGTCGGCCAGACCGGCAGGCACGTGGGCGTCGGTGTTGATGGCGAACTTCAGGCGATCACGCCAGCGCAGAGCTGCCCGCCAGTCCAGGTCCAGGCGGTAGGCGTTGGCGTTGATTTCGACCACGGTGCCGTTCTGCGCGCAGGCGGCCAGCACCGCGTCCAGGTCCAGGGCGTAGCCGGGGCGGCGCAGGAGCAGGCGCCCGGTGGGGTGGCCCAGGATGGTCACGAGGGGGTGCGCGGCCGCGCGAATCAGGCGCTCGGTCTGCCGCGCGGCGTCCAGGGTAAACAGGCTGTGGACGCTGGCGACGACGTAATCCAGCTGCTCCAACACCTCGTCGGGATAATCCAGCGAGCCGTCGTCCAGAATGTCCACCTCGGCCCCGGCCACCAGGGGCAGCCCGGCGGCCTGCAACTCACGCACTTCCTTGAGCTGGGCCAGCAGACGCTCGATGCTCAGGCCGTTCGCGTAGTGGGCGGCGCGCGAGTGGTCCCCGGTGCCCAGGTAGCCGTGCCCCAGCCGCACAGTTTCGCGCGCCATGTCCGCCAGGCTGGCCGCCCCGTCGGACCAGGTGGAGTGGGTGTGCAGCATGCCGCGCAGGCTGGCCACTGTTACCAACTCGTCTGGATGCGGGAGGGTCGTCCAGAGGTCATCATGCTCGGGCTCGCGGTATTCGGCGGGGCGCAGCGTGAGGCCCAGGGCCGCCGCCACCTCTGCCTCGGTGGGCGTGGACAGGGGCTGGGCGCCGCGCAGCAGGCCGCGCCCGGTCAGGTCCAGGCCTCTGGCACTGGCCTGGGCGCGCAGCTGCTCGCGGTACGGCGCGCTGCCGCCCATCAGCAGGTCCAGGGCGCCGCGTGTGGCGGTTTCTGCGTAGGCCACTTCCACAGGCACGCCGTCCACCCGGCCCGCCAGCACGGGCTTGTCTTCGACCGGGGCTAGGTCTTCCACCAGGCCGCCCAGTCGCCTCGTCAGGTCGTCGGGGGTGCCCGTCACCGTCACGCGGGCCACGCGCACCGTGTCCAGCCCCCGGCGCACGTCGCCACTGGGGCGCGGGTCAAGGCCGTTCAGGCGGGCACACAGCGCCCCCACGACCTCAGCGGCGGTGCTCAGGTGCTGACGCTCCTGCGAGGCCAGCGCGAACTCTACCGCCGCCAGAAAGCTGGCCGCACTTTTGGCCCCAAAGCCCTTCAGGGCTGCCACCCGCCCGTCGCGGCAGGCTTCGCGCAGACCCTCCAGCGAATCAATCCCCGCGTCCCACAGCGCGCGAATCTTCTTCGGCCCCAGGCCGCGCACCCGAAACAGGCTCAGCACGCCGGCCGGAATCAGGCTGGCGGCGTCTTCCAGGGGGCCAAAGACGCCCGTCTCGGCGTAGGCCAGCAGATCAGCGGCAATCGCCTTGCCCACCTTGGGAATACCCGCAAACTGCCGGGCCACCAGGGCCTCGGGTTCGGCGTCCACCGCTTCGAGGCTGCGCGCGGCGCTGCGGAAGGCCTGCGCCCGGAAGGGGTCGTCGCCTACCCCCAGCAGGTCCAGCAGGTCGGCGGTGGTTTTGAGCACCGAAACGAGGTCCTTGCGCGTGACCTCAAGCATGGCTCACCCGCCCCTGATACGTCACTACGCGCCCGCCCACGTCGTGAATCTGCTTCAGAGCCGCCGCGAAATGAAACCCCACCTCCTCGGGTTTGTGCGCGTCGCTGCCCAGCACGAAGGGAATGCCACGCTCGGCGGCCAGGCGGGTCAGGTCGGGGGCCGGGTAAGCCTCGGCCACGGGTTTGCGCCAGCCGGCCGTGTTGAAATCCAGGGCCAGGCCGCGCTCGGCCACCACGTCCAGCGCGTGCAGGGCGGCGTAGCCTTCGGGGTCGCGGTGCCCGAACTTCTTGGGCAGGTCCAGATGCCCGATGGCGTCAAACAGGCCGCTTCGGGCTGCGCCTTCCACCAGGCCGTAATACTGCGCGTAGAGCTCGCGCAGGTCGCGCGCCTCGTACTCGGCCACGAATTCGGGGTTGTCAAAGCCCCAGGCGCCCAGGTAATGCACGCTGCCGATCACGTAGTCCCAGGGATACGCCGTCAAGATGTCCTCTACAAAGCGTTCGGTGCCAGGGTGAAAGTCCGCTTCCAGGCCCAGCCTGACTTCCAGCCGCCCGGCAAACTCGGCTTGCACAGCGCGCACCTCCTGCACATACTCGTCCAGCTGGTCGCGGCGCATGCGCCACGGCGCGTCGTACCACGCAGGCATGGGCATGTGGTCGGTAAAGCACAGCCCGGCCAGCCCGGCCGTCAGGGCCGCCTGGGCGTACTCGCGCGGCGTGCCGGTGGCATGCCCGCACAGCGGCGTGTGCAGGTGGGAATCGAACAGGGGAGACGCCATAGGGCACAGGGTACGGGGCGCGGGCCCGTCAGGCGGCGTGCCGCGCAACAAATTGAACAAGAGGGCCGGAGAGAAAGGCCACTCTCTGGTCAAAAAGACTGGTGCGCAGGCGCTCTCATCGGCCATGAGCAGCTTGCATCAGGCTCACCGTGCCAGCCGCCGCCAGTGCGAGCCTGCAAAGGCAATTCAGGGCCAGTGACCCTTCTCCACGTCTTCTTCAGATTGCGCCCCTGGGTACAGCTTGCCCCGGTCCTGGCTGGCACGGTGGCCCCTATGGCAAAGACCAAAGTTGACCTGACCATCCCCAAAGGCGTGCAGGCCAATGCCCAGCGGGGCCTGGAGTTGCGGAGGGAACACGGCTACGGCGGCACGAAAGTCGGCGAGGCCACCGCGCACCTGCTGGCGGCAGGTGGCGCTGTCACGGCGCGCAAGGCCCGGCACATCAGCCGCTATTTTCCGCGCCACGCCGGTGACAATCTGGACGAAACCGGCAAAAGCGGTAAGCCCTCGCGCGGCTACATCGCCTGGCTGTTGTGGGGCGGCGACGCTGGGCGCACCTGGAGCGAGAAGGTGGTGGGCCAGCTGGACCGGGCCGAGACCGGGGCATCTGCTCAATCGGCTTGAGGCCCCTGGGCCGCGCCCCTTAGGCTAGGGCGTGACCTCAAACCACATGGCGGCGCTCCGGGCGCTGGGCCCCCACGTTTCCGGCCAGGCAGAGGACCAGAGCCTTAGCGTCTGGCCAGCCTCCCATTCCTTCTCCACATGAGGCTGGGCCTCCTCGCGCTGCTGGGCTGGCACGCGGTCCTGGTGGTCGGGGTGCAGCGTCATCTACCCCTGCCCGAGCGGCTGCTGTCTTATCCCGCCACGCTGGTGGCTGGCCTGTCGCCTGAGGTGCTGCCGGCCGTCACCGAGGCGGCACTGCTGAGCGGCACCTACCTGCTGGGCGGCCTGGCACTTGCCTGGGTGCTGGCCGCCGGCCTGAGGCGCGCGCCGCTGGGGCTGTTGTGGCTGCTGGAAACTGTGCCGCCCTTCCTGCTGCTCTTGCTGGGCGTGGCGCTGGGGCTGGCCGTCACCCTCTGGCGGGGCTGGGATTTTCCTCTGACCCCCTGGTCCCCGCTGATGCTGACCTTTATTGTTGCCAGCCTGGCCTGGCCAGTGGCGGCGCGGGCGGCGGTGCAGACCCGCGCGGCGTACCTGGAGGCCCTGGCCGCCGATCACAGCCGCACAGCGCGGGCGATGGGTCTTCCGGAAGGACAGATTCAGCGGCGCGCGCTGGGCGTGGCCCGCCCCGTGCAGGCCACCACGCTGGCCGGGGACGCCCTAGGGCTCACGCTTTCACTGACCATCCTGGAGGGCCTGCTGCACTTTCCGGGTTTGGGCGACACCGTCTCGCTGGCGGTGCAGGGGCAGTTCTCAGAGAGCGGGCAACTGGAAGGGGACCGGCTGATGGTGTTTTCCAGTTCGCTGCTGGCCCTGCTGATGCTGGGCGGCCTGGGTCACGTCATCCTGCGGGGCGTGGCGGCGCGGCTGGACCCCCGACCAGTGGGGGCCGAATGACACGGGGTCCGTCTGTAGTTCCAACACATTGGGAAAGAACCGATGTGCAAACGCCACGCCCGCAACCCGTTCTTTCTCCTGCTCACTCTTCTGCGCCGTTTGCCAAGCCTGCTCGGATGTCATCGTCTGCACAAACGATGGGTCCAGAGGCCGTATGAGGTGGCTGCTGCTGCCTCTGGTGCTCCTGGCCTTGCTGGCCCCGCGCCAGGAATGTGCGGTGCAGTCTCTGATTCCATTGCCAGTGGCGCAGGCGGCGACCAGCAGCGTGGCCTTTATAGTGCCCCCTTTGCGGCCGGGCCACCCCTTGGCGCCGCTGGGCACCGACCGCTTTGGCCGGGACGCCGCCTGCGTGCTGCCGCGCGCCCTGGCCCGCTCGCTGAATCTGGCGGTGCTCACGGTGCTGCTGGGCCTGCTGCCTGGGCTGCTGCTGGGTCTGTGGCACGGCTGGGGCCGCCTGCGCCTGCCGCCCGAAGTGCCCACGCTGCTGGTTCTGGTGCTCCTGCTGGGCCGGGGGTCCTTCCGGGTGGTGCTGGTGCTGGGGGCGGCTCTCCTGACGGCGCGTCTGGTGGGTGCCCAGGTCACCGCCCTGCGCAAGGAACCCTTTATGGAAGGCGCGCTGGCCCTGGGGGGCGGCGCGTGGCATCTGTGGCGTACCCATCTGTGGCCTCACCTGCGCGGGCGGGCCGCAGCAGTGGTGGCTACGGTTCTCAGCGGCGTCTTCTTGTGGCTGATGGAACTGGGGGCGCTGGGCTTTCACGACCAGCCGACCCTGCGCATAGCGTTCAGTGACGGCTTTGACTTGGTGCCCGACGTGACCGCCCTGCCCCTGAACGCCGACCTGGGGCAACTGGTCAGTTTTGCGCGCTGGGCCTGGCTGGACACGCCCGAAGGGCTGCTGTGGCCGGTGCTGCTGCTGACCCTGCTGGTGCTGGCCCTCAAAGACCTGGCGAGCTGGGCTGACGCGCGCTTTGTCCCGCCCCTGTCTAGGGTAGAGGACCAACCAGAGGAGGAGAAACAGCGCCCCCAGACCCGCCGGATTTTCAGGCGCCGCGCCCAGGGCTGAAGGCTGTCCGGGCGCGGCCCCACGGCCCAGCAGTGACTGACCCAGATAGCACGAAATCCTCAGAGGGGCTGCCGACTTCGCACACTATGTTCGGAAGTATGGGACAGCAGGCACTTGAGCTTTGGAAACCGGGTGTTACAGTGCCGAAGTACCACACAACCCAGGCGCACAGCGTTGACGGCCCCTTTGCTGGCGGCGGTTTCCAGGCTGGCGTGCCCTTTTTCTGGAGGACCTATGACACGAAGGCTCACGTCGTCCCTGCTGCTCAGCACGTCCCTCTTCCTGGCTTCCTGCTCGCAGACGCCTCAACCGCAGGCCGCCCCGCCGGTCACGCCGGGTACCTCGCTGGTGGCCACGGCCGATGAATGCAGCGTGTTTCAGCAAAAGCCCATCGTGGTCTCGCGCATTGACTTTAAGACCGAGCGCGACTGGATTGACATCGTCAAGACCTTTGAGCCGATCGGCGGCAGCGCCGAGGAGAAGTTCGTGCTGCTGGACGTGGGCCAGGCTGACTTCGAGCGCTTGCGCGTCACGGGCCTGAGCCGCGACTGGACCATCCGTATTGACAAGGCCGAAACCGAGCGTCACAGCGGCTCGCTGACCCAAAACCTGGGCAGCCTGTCCATCAGCGGCTACTCCTGCTACCGCACTGTCGAGGAAACGTACAGCAGCGCGCAGAGCCTGGTGTCGCAGTACCCCAACCTGGCCAGCTGGAGCAGCATCGGCTCGACCTGGCTGAAGACCAAGGGCCGGGGCGGCTACGACATGAATGTCCTGAAGCTGACCAACAAGAGCACGGGTGGGACCAAGCCCCGGCTGCTGATTACGGCGTCTATCCACGCGCGGGAATACACGCCCGCCGAGCTGTCCACCCGTTTTGCCGAGTACCTGCTGGCCAACTACGGCCGCGACGCCGACGTGACCTGGATGCTGGACAGCCAGGAAGTCTGGCTGGTGCTGCAAAGCAACCCCGATGGCCGCAAGAAGGCCGAGGCCGGCGCGTCGTGGCGCAAGAATGTCAACGACACCCAGAAGTGCAGCAACGGTCTGTTTGGCGCTGATCTGAACCGCAACTTCACCTACGCCTGGGGCACGGGCGGGTCCAGCACCGACCCCTGCAACGAAACGTACCGGGGCGTCAGCGCCGGCTCAGAGCCCGAAACCCAGAACCTGCAGAACCTGATTAAAGCGGCGTTTGCCGACAACCGTGGCGCCAGCCGTACCGACGCGGCCCCCGCCAATACTTCTGGCGTCTACATGGACATTCACAGCTACTCGCAGCTGGTGCTGTGGCCCTGGGGCGACACGACCACCGCAGCCCCCAACGGCGCCGCGCTGCAGTCGCTGGGGCGCAAACTGGCGTACTTCAACGGCTATACCCCCGAGCAGTCGGTGGGCCTGTACCCCACCAGCGGCACCACCGACGACTTTGCCTACGGCGAGCTGGGGGTGGCGTCATACACCATCGAGCTGGGCACCGCGTTCTTCGAGCCGTGCAACACCTTTACCAGCACCACCCTGCCCAAGAACCAGGCGGCGCTGCTGTACGCCCTGCGCGTGGCCCGCGCGCCGTACCAGCTGGGTAGCGGCCCTGACAGCGTGAGCGTCACGGCCCCGGCCAGCGTGGCGGCGGGCGCCAGCTTTACCCTGAGCGCCAGCGCCGACATCACCCGCTTTAACACCAGCAACGGCAGCGAGCCGGCCCGCACGGTGGCCGGGGCCGAATACTTCATTGACACGCCGCCCTGGGCCGGGGGCACCGCCAGCGCCATGACGGCGGCCGACGGCAGCTTCAATACCAACCGCGAGAACGTGCAGGCGACGGTGTCCACCAGCGGCCTGAGTGCCGGCAAGCACACCGTCTATGTGCGCGCCCGCAACAACAGCGGCACCTACGGGCCAGTCTCGGCGCTGTTCGTGACCGTGGGCGGCGGCACCACCCCGACCCCTACGCCCACCACCTACAACGGCACGCTCAGCAGCGGCGGCACCAGTTACCAGCCGGGCACGGCAGGCTTTTCCTACGCGGGCGGCACCCTCAAGGGCAACCTGACGGGCCCCAGCGGCACCGACTTTGACCTGTACCTGCAAAAACTGAACGGCAGCACCTGGACGCAGGTGGGGGCCAGCGAGGGCAGCACCAGCACCGAGGCCATCACCTACAACGCGGCCAGTGGCACCTACCGCTGGCGCGTGTACGCCTACAGCGGCAGCGGCAACTACACCCTGACCGAGACGAAGTAAGACGGCGCCGCAGCTGCGGTAAGGGAAAGCAGATTCTGGGTGCCAGTGTATCTTCAAGCGTCCTGAATGAATAAACATGCGTAATTGATTGGGCTGGCCTAGGGATGACCTGGGCCAGCTATACTTTCTGCCTATGCCGAAGGCCGAGAAAACAGCAAAAACCAGGAAAAAGAGTGCGGCTGAGGGTGAGATGGCAGCGCTCGGTTCTGCACCTGCTCTGCAAAAAGATGCGCTGCATACCCCAGACACCCTGCCGGCCCCCGTGATGGCCGGGCGCGACTTTCTGAGCAACCTAGACATGACGGCCGCCGAACTGCGCGCGGTGCTGGACACGGCGCATTCCATGAAGCGCGGCGAGTGGCGCGCGGTCAAGCCGCTGGCTGGCCTGTCGCTGGCCCTGGTGTTTGAAAAGGCCAGCCTGCGCACCCGCACCACCTTTGACGTGGGCATGTACCAGCTGGGTGGGCACGCCATTACCCTGTCCAACACTGAAATTGGCCTGGGCACCCGCGAGCGGGTCAGCGACGTGGCGCGCAACCTGGAGCGCTGGGTGGACGGTGTCATGGGCCGGGTCTACCTGCAACAGACCCTGCAGGAACTGGCGCAGCACGCCTCTATTCCTGTCATCAACGGTCTCTCGGACATGCTGCACCCCGCGCAGCTGCTGGCCGATTACCAGACTATTGAAGAGGAATTCGGGGCTGACCTGCGGGGCCGCCAGGTGGTGTACATCGGAGACGGCAACAACCTCGCCAACAGCCACATTCACATGGGCATCCTGACCGGGACCGACGTGACGGTGGTGACCCCGGTGGGCTACGAACCGAATGCGGGCGTCCTGATGGACGCGGTACGCGCGGGCGTGCAGGTCACCCTGACCAACGATCTAGGAGCAGTTGAAGGTGCCGACGTGCTGTACACCGATGTCTGGATCAGCATGGGGCAGGAGGCCGAAGCCGATATTCGCCGCCGCGCCTTCCGGGGCTATCAGGTGACCCCGCAGATGCTGGATACCATTGCTCCGCACGGCATTTTCCTGCACTGCCTGCCTGCCCACTACGGCGAGGAAACGGTGCCTGAGGCCACCGAGCACCCCAAGAGCCGCGTCTTTGACCAGGCCGAGAATCGCCTGCATGCGCAAAAAGCCCTGCTGTACCACCTGATGGGGCATCTCCAGCCGCGCTGGTAGGGAGCAGGCGCCACACTGAGCCTATGACCAACGTGAATCCTGCGCTGTTTGGAGACCAGAGTGCCGTTGTGGAAAGGGCGCTGGCGGGTCTTCAGGCCCAGACGGCGGCCCATGACGGCGCCTGGGGCCTGGGCCGCGCCGACTGGCAGGCCGACCTGCAGGCCGGCACCCTGACTTTCACCAACGAGACCTTCCGGGCCACCTGCCCGGTGCAGGTGGTGGGCACCTACAACACGCAGGACGGGCCGTGGCTGTGGGGCTGGGACCACCCATCGGTTCCGGCGGAGCTGACCAGGGCCGCTGGCAAGGTGCGCGCCTTTGCCCAGGAGCACCGCCTGCACGCCCTGACCACGCGCACCCTGAGCTGCACCGAGGAGGACGCCTGGCACCTGACGGCGCTGGACGGCGCCCAGGGCGCTTACCGGGGACCCGCCGGCCCTACGCTGGTCTTCATGACGTTCGGTGAGGTGGCGCTGACCTCCGCGGGGCAGGGGTGACCACCCTGTCCACCCCCCGACTGACGATTCGGCCTCTGACCCCGGATGACCTGCCCACTCTGGTCGCCTACCGCAATGACCCGGAGGTCGCCCGCTTTCAGGCCTGGGCGCTGCCAGCCACCCTGGATGCGGCGCAGGGTCTTGTCTCGCCGGCGCCGCTGGGGGCGCCGGGCTGGGTGCAGCGGGCTATGGCGCATGCAGACGGCCTGCTGGGCGACCTGGCCCTGAACACGCGGGGGCCGCAGGCCGAGCTGGGCATCACGCTGGCCCGCCACGCCCAGGGGCAGGGCTACGCCGCCGAGGCGCTGCGGGCGCTGCTGACCCACGCCTTCGGGCCGCTGACCCTGCACCGCGTCTACGCCAGCATTGACCCGCGCAACGCTGCGGTGGCCCGGCTGCTGTCCGGTCTGGGCTTCCGGCATGAGGGCACGTCGCGCCAGAGCTACTGGCACCGGGGCGAGTGGACCGACGACGCGCAGTACGCTCTGCTGGCCGATGAGTGGACCCCATGACAGCTGCTCCGGTGGAATGGCTCGACCTGGTCAATGAGCGGGACGAGGTGGTCGGCACCGTCACGCGAGAAGACGCCTGGGCGCGGCGCCTGCCGGTGCGGGTGGTGAATGCCTTTCTAATCAATGCTCGGGGCCAGCTGTGGATTCCGCGCCGCACCCAGACCAAGCGCACGTTCCCCGGCTGCCTGGATATGAGCGTGGGTGGTCATGTGGAGCGCGGCGAGAGTTACGAGGCTGCCTTCCTGCGCGAAACGCAGGAGGAGCTGAATCTGGACCTCGGCGCCGTGCCCTGGCGCGAGGTGGCGGCGTTCTCGCCCTTCGAGACGACCCTGAGCACGTTCATGCGGGTCTACGAGATTCAGGCAGACCTGACCCCGCACTTCAATCCTGACGATTTCAGTGGCGCTGAGTGGCTGACGCCGGGTGAGCTGCTGCGCCGGATTGAACACGGCGACCCGGCCAAGGGCGACCTGGCCGAACTGGTGCGGCGGTGCTATGGCATCTGAACTGACTCGGGCCCGAGTATCAAGCAGGCAGTCCTGCCGTAAGTGTGGCTCCAACAATTTCGGCAGCTCTACCTCCTCAACAACAGGCAGAGTGGCTTATTACTGCCGCCCTTGCCGTGGGCGACGTGCCGAACTGTACCGGCAGCGGCGAAGTCAAAACGGTGGGAAGCATACACGCAGGCAATGGTTAGAGCTTCTTCAAACCGTTGAAACTTGTCCAGGTTGCCACCGCCGCTGGAGTGAAATTCCTCCACGGCCTGACCGGCGTTTCCGGTACGTCTGGACTAAAGACCACGTCATCCCCGTGTCGGCAGGCGGTACGGACGATATTGATAATCTTCAGCCCCTTTGCTACCACTGCCAATTTTCCAAAGGCGCGCGTTACGAGGTAAAGATATGACCCTGCCCACAGTGTTTATTGACGGCGAGGCCGGCACCACTGGCCTGCAAATCCGCCAGCGGCTTGAGGGCCGCGCCGACCTGACGCTGCTGCACATTGACCTGGCCCGGCGCAAAGACCCGGCGGCCCGCGCCGAGCTACTGAACGCTGCCGACGTGTCCATTCTGTGTCTGCACGACGACGCGGCCCGTGAGGCGGTGGCCCTGACCACCAACCCGGCCGCCCGCTTGCTGGACGCCAGTACGGCCCACCGCGTCAACCCCGACTGGGTGTTCGGGTTCCCAGAGCTGAATGCCCAGCAGGCTGGGCGGATTGCGGCGGCGCGGTACGTGGCCAATCCCGGCTGCTACAGCACCGGCGCGATTGCCCTGCTGGCGCCCCTGACGGCGGCAGGCCTCTTGCCCGCTGACCACCCTGTCAGCATTCAGGGCTACAGCGGCTACACGGGTGGCGGGCGCGCGCTGGTGGATGCCCACGAGCAGAACGAGCCTCACCCCATGCGCGGCGCCTTTCTGGGCTACGCCCTGGGCCTGAGCCACAAACATATCCCCGAGACCATGCGCTACGGCGGCCTGAGCCGGACCCCTATCTTTACGCCGAATGTAGGCGCCTGGGCGCAGGGCATGACGGTTACCATTCCCCTGCATCTGCGAGAACTGGGTGTGGGCGCGGGTGACATGCACGCCGCGCTCAACGCCCACTACGCCGGGCAGCGGTACGTGCGGGTGGCTGATCCTGCCGACAATCCGGAGATTCTTGACCCTCAGACCCTCAACGGCACGAACAACCTGGACCTCTTCGTCTACCCCTCGGGCGACGGCGAGCGCGCCGTGCTGGCCGCCCGCCTGGACAATCTGGGTAAGGGTGCAGGCGGCGCGGCGGTGCAGAATCTGGAGCTGATGCTGGGCCTGGCCGCCGGCTGATGCGGCTTTAGTCTGCAAGGCCAACATCTGGGATTTCCTGATGTGGAAACGCCACGCCCGTCAGCCCGCTTGTGCCTGCTCTTCTGCGGGGCTCTTTAAGTTTGCTGCGCGGTCTCCCAAGTCCGCCCGGATGTCATCGGTTCTGCCACCGATGTCATCGGAGTTCGGCTAGCGCATCCCCCCAAATTGCTTGTTCGCCCGCGTCTTGCTCACAAAGTTGCTCAGGCGCGCGGCAAACACCTCGGGCTGGCGGCGGGCTTCTTCGATATACCCCACCCGGATGCGCTGATACAGCGCGGGAAAGGCCTGGAAGTTGGCCCAGGTCTGCGGGTCTGCCTGCAGCGCAGCCTGGATATCCGGGGCGACCTGAAAGTGCTCTGTGGACAGGTCGGGCAGCACGGCGCGGCCCGCAGCGGTCATCCGGCCCTCGGCGATCAGGCGGCGGGCCCGCTCGCGGTTCAGCTCGGTCCAGTGGCTGCGCGGGCGCCGGGGCGTAAAGCGCTGCGCCAGGCGCGCGTCGTCCAGGCGCTTGGCGATGCCGTCAATCCAGCCAAAGCACAGCGCTTCTTCTACTGAGTCCAGATAAGGCACGCTGGGCTTGGTGCTGTCCCGGATCAGCCAGATTTCCGTTTTCTGGGCGCTGTGGGTCTCCAGCCAGGTTCGCCAGGCAGCGCGGTCCGGGGCATGCAGGGTTTCGGTGATGTCCATACGGGGCTCCTGGGGCGCGGCGGCTAAGCCAGACCTCTCATTCTTTCGGCGCGGCGGCGCCCTGCCTACCCCACGCCTGGGTGTGCCCGGCCGGCCCTGCTAGCCTCGGGCCATGAGTGCCCCCAACGCCACGATTCAGGAGATGGGCGTGCGCGCCCGGCAGGCTGCGCGGACCCTGCGCTCGCTGCCTACCGCGCGCAAGGTGGCGGCGCTGACCGCGTTGGCGGCGGGCCTGCGGGCCAGCGCTGACGCCGTCCTGGCCGCCAACGCGCAGGATGTCCAGGCCGCTCTGGCTGCGAGCCTGCCTGACCCGATGGTGGCCCGCCTGCGCCTGACACCTGCCGCGCTGGACAGCTTGGCGGCGGATGTCGAGGCCGTCTCGCGCCTGCCTGACCCGGTGGGCGAGCAGAGCCCGGTGCAGGTCCAGCCCAGCGGCATCCGGGTGGGCACGCGCCGGGTGCCGCTGGGCGTGCTGGGCGTGATCTACGAAAGTCGGCCCAATGTCACCGTGGATGTGGCGGCGCTGGCCCTCATGAGTGGCAACGCGGTGATTCTGCGCGGCGGTAAGGAAACCGTGCACAGCAACGCTGCGCTAGAGGAAGTGATTCACGCCGCTTTGCAGGCCCAGGGGCTGCCGGCCCAGGCCGTCCAGGTCATCCGCGACCCGGCCCGTGAGCGAGTCCTGGAACTCCTGACCCTGGACGAGTGGGTGGACGCCATCATTCCGCGCGGCGGGGCGGGGCTCCACCGCTTTTGCGTGGAGAACGCCACCGTGCCGGTCATCGTGGGCGGCATTGGCGTGGTCCACATTTACCTGGACGCCTCGTTCACGCGAGACCTACTGGATAGAGAGAAGGCCGCGCAACTCCTCCACAACGCCAAGGTGCAAAAGCCCAGCGCCTGCAACGCCCTGGACACCCTGCTGGTGGACCGCGCGGCGCTGGATGTCCTCCCTGACCTGCTGCGCCCCCTGCTGGACAGCGGCGTGGCCCTGCGCGCCGACCCCGAGGCCCTGGCGGTGCTGGCCGCCGCTGGCCTGAGTGCCGAGCCCGCCACCGAGGCCGATTACGGCACCGAATTTCTGGCCCTGACGCTGAGTCTCAAGGTAGTGGCGGGTCTGAACGAGGCGCTGGACTTTATTGCGGCGCACGGCAACCACACTGATGTCATCCTGACCCGCGACCCCGCCCAGGCCGAGCGCTTTGTGCAGGATGTGGACAGCGCGGCCGTGATGGTGAACGCCAGCCCCCGTTTCAACGACGGTGGGCAACTGGGCCTGGGCGCCGAGGTGGCCATCAGCACCCAGAAATTGCACGCCCGTGGCCCGATGGGGCTGAGGGAATTGACCACGACGAAGTGGGTGGTAGAGGGCAATGGGGAAGTCAGGGTGTAGGGCTGCGGGCCACCCCCAGCCAGAGGCGGCACAGGAGTGAACTTCCCTGCGCCGCCTTCTCTATCTTTTCTTACACCCCAAGCGGCACGTCCACGCCCAGTTCCGCCAGCACCGTCCGAATCGCCTGGGCGTCAATGCCGGCTCTGGCATGAACACTCTCGGCGGTGGCGTGCTCCTGAAACTCGTCGGGAATGCCCAGCACCCGCACAGGCACTTGCAAGCTCTCAGCATTCAGGAATTCCAGCACGGCGCTGCCGAAACCACCGACCACGGTGTTGTCCTCCACGGTCACGAGCGCGCGGGCGGTCCGGGCCAGGGTGCGCAGCATGGCTTCGTCCAGCGGTTTGACAAAGCGGGCGTTCACCACGCCGACACCGCTCAGCCCCGCCGCCGCTTTCTCGGCGTACTCCAGTGCCTTGCCGCCCGCCAGGATGACCACCTCGTCGCCGCCCTGCACCCGCTCCCATTCTCCCCAGGTCAGCGTGGGCCAGGTGCCCGCCGCCACGGGGGCCGTGTTGCCGCGCGGATAGCGGATGGCAAAGGGGCCGTCATGCTCCCGGGCGTATTTCAGCATGCCGCGCAGTTCGGCGGCGTCTCTGGGCAGGCCAAGGCGCACGCCGGGAATAGAGCGCAGGTAGCTCAGGTCAAACACGCCGTTGTGGGTGGCGCCGTCGGCCCCCACGATGCCCGCGCGGTCAATGGCAAAGGTCACGTTCAGATTTTCGATAGCCACGTCATGCAGCACCTGGTCGTAGGCGCGTTGCAGAAAGGTGGAATAGATAGCGACCACCGGGCGCAGCCCCTGCAGCGCCATGCCGGCGGCGGCTGTGACCGCGACCTCCTCGGCAATCCCCACATCCAGGTAACGGTTGGGGTGGGCCCTGCTGTACTCGACCAGGCCGCTGCCCTCGCGCATGGCAGGCGTGACCACGAAGGTGCGGGGGTCCTGGGCGGCCAGTTCGGTCACGGCGTCACCAAAGGCATTGCTCCAGCTGTACGCCTTGCTGGGGCTGAAGTCCCCGGTGGCGGGGTCAAATTTGCCGGGGCCGTGCCAGTAGATGGGGTCAGCCTCGGCGTAACTCAGGCCTTTGCCCTTCTTGGTCACCACATGCAGGATGGTCGGCCCGTCCAGGTCTACCAGGCGTTCCATCAGCCAGGCGAGTTCCTGCACGTCGTGGCCGTCCACCGGCCCCACGTAGCGCACGCCCATGGCGGCGAAAGGATTGACGCTGGCCGGGTCAAAGAAGTGCCGCGTCGAACTCTTGGCACGGCTCATCAGGCTGGCCAGCGGTTTGCTGACGGCCTCTACGGCCTTTTTGCCGGCGCCCTCACCCTCCTGAAACCACTTCTGGACCTGCAAGCCACGCATGAACTTGTTGAGGCCTCCCACGTTCTCCGAGATACTCATCTCGTTGTCGTTCAGGACAATCAGCATCCGGCGGTTCATGTCGCCGATGGTGTTCAGGGCGGCCAGGGCCATGCCGCCGGTCAGGGCGCCGTCGCCAATCACGGCGGCGACCCGGTAGTCCTGGCCCAGTGCGTCGCGCGCCACCGCCATGCCCAGCGCGTTGGCGAGGCTGGTGCTGGCGTGGCCCACCGTAATCGCGTCGTGTTCGGACTCGCTGACCTTGGTAAAGCCGCTCAGGCCCCCCTCTTTCTTGATGGTGGGCATCTGCTCCCGGCGGCCGGTGAGCATCTTGTGGGCGTAGGCCTGGTGGCCCACGTCAAAAAGGATGCGGTCGCGCGGCGAATTGAGGACATAGTGCAAGGCCACGATCACATCGGTGGCCCCCAGGCTGCTCGCCAGGTGCAGGCCGCCCACCGAACACACGCGCACGATCTCGTCCCGCAGTTCCTGGGACAGCAGGGGCAGCTGCTCGCGGGTCAGCCTTTTTAGATCGGCGGGCGCCTGAATCCCGTCCAGCAGGGGCGTGAGGCTGTCGGCAGCACGTTCCATCACTGACCTCCGGGGCGGGCCGAGAAATTGCGGCCGGTCAGCAGCAGGCCTTCGGGCGTGCGCACCTCGCCCACATAGGGGGCAAACCACAGCTGCTGCGTGGCGGGAAACAGGCCGCCTAGCGTGTCGCTGATTTGCCGCGTGACCACCCAGACCTCAAAGCGGCCGCCGGGGGTCTGCACGGTGCGGCGGTCCTGCACGGTGTAGCTGTAGTTCAGGGTGCCGCGCGCCTGCTCTTTGCCGTCGTCGCCGCTCACCGTGATCTGAGACTGGCCCTGCCAGGTCAGTCCCAGGCGCCAGGCCGTCTGGGCGGGTAACTCCAGCCACGCCGGCTCCAGCCTAATGTTCACGCCGGGCTTGCGCAGCCCCAGCAGCCGCACCCCCGAAGCGTCCACCGTCCGGTACCAGGTCTGGTCGGCGCCGCGCCCAGCGAGTTGAAAGGCCTGTGCGCTCTGGCTGCCATACACCGTGACGCCCAGTGCCCGCAGCGTGTAAGCCGGGGCGCCGCTGCCCTCGCCCTCGGGCAGGTAACTCCAGGCCAGCCCGGTCTCATGGGGGTAGAACGACACTGCCGAGACCGGCGTACTGGCCTGAACCGTGGTCGTGGCCTGCGGCGCGCAGGCTGCCAGGGGGAGCAGGAAGGGCAGCGCGGTCAGCCACACGCGAAGGGAAGGGGAGGCCGACATGCCACCGAGCTTAAAACAACGCATCGCCTTCATTCTGTCAGCAAATATGAAGTTTTCCTGACGGTCATCGATCAGAAGGTGCACGCGGCAAAGGGGGTAAGCCCATGCAGGCCGCTGGAGGCGCGGAGAATCGGCTGTCAGGACTCTTCACGCCGGTTCTCCAGTCACTGGACTGTCCACCTGAAAGGTCTTCAGGCTGAGGGACGGGCGCAGTGCCGCAGGAGTAAGGGAGGGGGCAGACGTAGAGCTTGCTCGTCAGTGCGGATTTATCGGCGTGACAGACGGAACCCCTATTGAGGCAGCAAAAAACATCCGGACCTTCGCCCGGATGTTCTGAACGCGTGCTGGTGCCGTTTAGCCGCCGCTCTTTTCGCCGGCGCTGCCCGGCTCGCCCTGCACTTTCGCCTTCAGGGCCGCAAAGGCGTCGTCCAGCTCGCGGCCCCGGCCCAGGTCCTTCAGTTGGGCGTCAAAGTCATTGTCCTGGCGCAGGTCGCTCATGGCGCGGTTGCGGTCTTCCAGGCCCTGCACTTTCGCCTCCATTTCTTCAAAGGCGTCCATGGCCCCGCCCGCCTTGTCAAAGCCCGAGACGCGGTCCAGTGTCGCCCCGGCCTGGGCGGTCTTTTGCCGCGCAGCCAGCAGGGACTTCTTGGATTCCATCTCGTCAATCTTGGCTTCCAGGGCGCGCAGCTGGGTTTTGAGTTGCTCGACCGTTTGAGTTTGCTGGCCCAACTGCTCTTCAAAGCCGGTGGCTAGGTCACGGGCGTTCTGGGCGCGTCGCAGGGCCTCGCGGGCCAGTTCCTCGCTGCCGCCGCGCAGGGCCTCCTCGGCTTTTTTCTCGTATTCGCTGCCCAGGCGGCGGTTGGTGCTGGCTTCACGTTCCAGCTTGGCGTTCTGGCTCATGGCGTCAGCCACTTCGCTGCGGGCCTCGGCGTAGGCGGCGCGCATGTCGCGCAGGGCCTGCTCGATAATCTTGCCCGGGTCTTCGGCGCGGCTAATCAGGTCGTTGACGTTGGCGCGCAGCAGGCGGGACAGGCGGTCAAGGATGGTCATGGGGGTTTTCCTCCTGAGAATGGGACTTGCCGCCATCATGACGCCTGGAGGCCGTGCTGACAGCCGCTTCCCGGCAAGCCTCAAGGCTCGCTCAAGCTCTGCTGAGGGCCATACGGCAGGGGGCCAGCTGTTGGCGCAGAGACCCTGTTTGAAAGCAGAGCAGTGCCCCAGTGAGGGATGAGTGCTCACTGGGGCTCAGACGAGTGGTCCTCTCAGGCCGCCCAGAGAAGATGAAGCTGGACCGTGAGAAAGCCGCGCGAACCTGACGGTGCTTTGCTTTCGTGCATGGGCTGGATAAAGCGATGGGTATGCAGTGCTGCCCCAGTCTGAGTCAGTGGGACAGTCTCAATCTCGCACGGGCCGCGTGAACTTCAAGGCGGTCGAGGATTTCCCTCAACTACGCTCAGAACACAATTGGTTTCAGGCCGACGCTGTCGCTGCCGCAGGCCACAGTCAGCGAGCCGCCGGCCGGAGTGACGGTGCAGCCCAGGGCGCGCAGGCCCGAGACCGGGAAAATCAGGTTCTTGCCGTCCGTGGCGGGGGCCAGGGGCAATTCCACAGTGCCGCCTCCCGCCTGGGCGCTGCGCTGGCCGGCGGTGACGGTCAGGGTGCCGTCTTCTGCCACCAGGCGGAATTTGCCGCCGCCCAGCGAGGTCACCGCCACCACACCGACCAGGTCGCTGCCCAGGACGTAGGGCTGGCCCTTGCTCACGCCCGCTGGTAAAGCGGCTTTGGCCGCCGCAGCGGGGGCCGCCGCCTGGGCCTGCGCCGTGTCCACGACGACCAGCGTTTCCTTGTCGCTGATGGGGCTGAGCAGCACGTAGGCCGACACCGGGCCGCTGGCGGCGTCCTTGACCAGCAGCACGCTGGACTTGCCGCTGGCCTTCCAGTCCCCCTGGGCGCGGGTGCTCAGCTTGCCCCGGACCAGGGGCCGCAGGCTGGCCGGCGCGCTCTGGGCATACAGGCACACCGCCTGGGCACTGAGCTTCAGCGCGGCGGGACAGGTCAAGATGCGGCCTTTGACCGCTGCACTGACCTCCACCGACAGGGCACTGACCGCCTTGGTGGTGGCCGCCGAGGACACGCCTTTGGGAGCGGCCGCTGGGGTGGCCGGGGTGGTCGCCTGTGCGGCGGCGGGCGCGCACAGCAGCGCGCTAAGGGTCAGGGTCGCGGACAGCACAAGGAAACGCATACGCGCCCCATGCTAGGGCCACAGCATGAGCGTGAACTTTGAATCTTGGGTAGGAGGAAGCAGCCAGGAAGCTCTGAAGGGAGCTGAAATGCGCCGCCAAGAGATGCTCGCGTCTGCTAGGGTCTGTAGGCTAAGGGTACTCAGGCAACGGACAGACAGCGGTAGAAGGCGCCATAAGCAGCAATAGGTTGACCAGCACCCGACTTTCGCTCTCACACTGAATTGTTACTAACAGAATTTGATGTAAAATATGACTCTTTGCGGCACAAATCAGGACACTTATCACTAGGCTGCCTTATGAGTGAGTACAAAACAACAGCTCAGGACAATTATATTCAGGTTGTTGGAAAGACATTGAAAATTTTGAAAGATACGTGGCAAATAACACCACGTCAGGATATTCGTGTTCATCTGGCCGATGAGTGGTGGTCTGGTATTTTCCCCCATTTGACATCCATTGAATATGTCTGGCGCAGGATATATCGCTCTAGAGATGAAGCAATATGGGAAAAGTCTGCCGCATGCCACGTTCCATTGAGTCGTTGTGCTCTTATCTTGCTCAGGTCTCGTCCGGCTCCTCGTATTTCAGAAGTGTCTGTGGGCAGTCGACTATTTCAACCGGCGAGCAAAGAGGAGCAAGAACATTGGCGGCTGTGCCATGAAATAACGCACGCCTGCACATCGCACCTCCACCTACCTTTCTGGCTGAACGAGGGACTCGCCATGCTCGTGACTGACCTCTACGCTGAGCGTCAGACCATACAGGTCAGCACGCGACCAGTCTCACGCGACGAACCCACCCCAAGCATCGACGTGGTGCAACTTCAGAATCTGTCGGAGGATGAGTGGTTGGCCATTTACGCGCAGAGTTACTGGCGCACCCGGCAACTTTTTGATGAGCATCCCCAGCTTCTTCAGCAGGCCCTCTGCCATTCTCAATGACTCACCGCGAATGCAGGAGACTGTCGCTGTTCCCGATACGAATAGTGGAAGGCGAGAGCCCGGCAAGACCTCTGCTCACAACGTGCGTGCCTTTCTCTCTTCTACGGCGTTTAGGCCGAGGTGCATTGCTGTCAAGGAGCGCGACCGTATGGAAGAACAGGCGTGACGCCGTCTCCAGTTCTCTCGCCTGCCCTTCAGGGCAGCATCAATCACATCTATCAAGTGTTTGAGCGGTACCCGTTACGACGGCATACCGAGGGCTGTCCCTGTGGGTGTCTTTCCCCAGGTGCGGCAGAGGAACTGCACGCGGCACCATTACGTGAACTCACGGCACAGCATCTCGCTCTTTTCACCATGAAAACCATGACCACGTGGGGGGACGACGTCGATTTCAAGCACTTCCTTCCTCGCCTTCTGGAACTGATCGCCCATGATCAATTGAGTTCGGCTGAAAGCCTGTTAGGGAAGTTGACTTACGGCCAGTGGTGGTCATGGCCAGATCAGGAATATGCAGCCGTGGACGCCTTCCTGCATGCCTGGTGGGATGACGTCTTGGCACGTGAAGAGGTCAAGGACCCTTGGGAACCGTGCGAGGTGGCCACAGTTCTTGAAGGGATTGCTCAGGCCTCACACGATCTGACGCCCTACCTCACTCACTGGGCAGAGATGAATACGCCATTTGCCGTTCAGCATCTGGCCGCCTTTGTGTTATCGGAGGCTGAGGGGCTGGTGAAGGGCCAGTTGCAAGGGGCCTATTGGACCAACCGGCCAGCGCAGGCACAGCAGGTCACGCAGTGGTTGCTGGACAGCCAGCAGCAGGCCCGGCTTGAGTCAGCCGCGCACACACAGACGGATACCCCACGGCGAGAATGGCTTGAGATGGCTGCGTATACCTTATCGGTCGCCAAGAGCTGAACCGGGAGGCATGCAAAGCAGGACGGTGACACCTGTTAACCACCTCTGGTCGTTCACCACGCGCTTGTCGTATCAGGTGGCCGGAAGTGTTTGAGGCAGCCAATCAGGCGCTCGATATTCCGTTTCTTACAGGCAACTGCATCAAAACAGATGCGGATGTCTAGCCCTTGGTCCTTCCGCCTGCGAATCGTGATTCGAATGCGGCAGCTGTGGAGATATTTCCGCATGGTAGAGCTGTAGCCCTTCTCCTACCACGTGATTAGGGCGAAGGCAAAGCTGTTTCTACGCCCCACAGCCCGCGCCCTTCGCCGGTGCTAGCCTGCCAGGCGTGAGTTCTCGCACGGGCCTGTCTGACACCATTGCCGCTATTGCCACCGCGCCGGGCAGCGCGGGCGTGGGCATCGTGCGGGTCAGTGGTCCCGGCGCCCTGGCCGTGGCTGACGGGCTGTTCCGGGGGCGGCGGGCGCCCTCGCGGACCCCAGGCGGCCGGTTTCTGTTCGGGTCGTTTCTGGATGGGGCGGGCGAGGTGCTTGATGAAGGGCTGTGCCTGGTGTTTCGCGGCCCGCACTCGTACACCGGGGAGGACGTCGCCGAGTTTCAGACGCACGGCAGCCCCGCTGTGCTTGGCCGGGCGCTGGAAGCGGCCCTGCGCCTGGGCGCCCGGCCAGCCCGGCCCGGTGAATTCACCCTGCGCGCCTACCTGCACGGCCGCCTGGACCTCACGCAGGCCGAGGCCGTGCTGAATCTGGTGCAGGCCCAGACCGACGCTGCCCGCCGCCAGGCCACCCTGGGCCTGAGTGGAGCACTGCGGGAGCGGGTGGGGGGCGTGACGCGCCAGGTCACGCGCACCCTGGCCGCCCTGCAGGCCCTGCTGGACTACCCCGAAGAGGGCGTGCCCGAAGAAGACCGCGCCGCGCCGCTGGCCCTGGCCGAGCACGACCTGACCGAGCTGCTGCGCTCGGCCCACGCCGGGCAGGTGGCCACACGCGGCGCCCGCCTGGCCCTGATTGGCCGCCCCAATGCCGGGAAAAGCAGTCTGCTGAATGCCCTGCTGGGCTACGAACGCTCGATTGTCACACCGCTGCCCGGCACCACCCGCGATTACCTGGAGGCGGGGCTGGAACTGGCGGGCGTACCGGTCACGCTGGTGGACACGGCGGGTATCCGCGAAACCGGCGACCAGATTGAGGCTGCTGGGGTGCGGCAGGCCGTGGCGCTGGCAGGCGCCGCCGACCTCGTGCTGGTGCTCGAAGACGGCAGCCTGCCCCGTGAAGACCTGGGCGCCGAGGTGCCCTCCGCTGGCCGCGTGCTGAAGGTGCAGACCAAGGCTGACCTCCCGGATGCCTGGCATGACCCGGAAGCCATAGCGGTCAGTGCGGTGACTGGCCAGGGCCTCTCCGAGCTGCGCGCCGCCGTGGAAGCCGCCCTGCTGGGCGACGCCGCCCGCGGGGAAGCCTGGCTGACCACCGAGCGCCAGGCCGACGCCGCCCGCCGCGCCCTGGGTCACATTCAGGCCGCCCGTGACCTGCCCGATGACCTCGCCGGCTACGAACTGGAAGAAGGCCTGCGCGCCCTGGCCGAGCTGACGGGCCAGGACGTGCAGGAGGACGTGGTGGACGCAGTCTTCCGGAATTTCTGTGTAGGAAAGTGAACGGGGAGTGGTGAGTAGGGAGTGGAGAAAGAAGAAGGCGTGCCAGTGGATGGCGACGCCTTCTTTTTCCACTTACCACTGCCCACTCACCACTTCCCCTTTTACATGTTGTGCAGCACGTTCATGATGTCGCCGTCTTTCATGACGTATTCCTTGCCCTCGGTGCGGACCCAGCCCTTGCTCTTGGCGCCCGCCCAGCCCCCGGCCTCGACCATCTTGTCCCACTCGATGACCTCGGCACGGATAAAGCCGCGCTCCAGGTCGCTGTGAATCTCGCCGGCAGCCTCAGGGGCCTTCTCGCCCCGGCGGATGGTCCAGGCGCGCACCTCTTTTTCCCCACTGGTAATAAAGGTAATCAGGCCCAGCGTCTCGTAGCCCACCTTCACCAATTGGTCCAGGCCACTTTCCTGCACGCCCAGTTCTTCCAGAAAGGCGCGGGCCTCGTCCTCAGGCATCTCGGCCAGTTCGCCTTCAATCTGGGCACTGATCTTCACGACCTGCGCGCCCTCGGCGGCGGCGTAGTCGCGCACCTGCTGCACGTACTCGTTGTCTTCTGTCAGGTTGTCTTCGCCCACGTTGGCAACGTAAATCACAGGCTTGGTGGTAATCAGGCCAAATTCCTTGGGGATGGGGGCATCATAGCTGCCGGCGCGCGCCGGCTTGCCCTCACCCAGTACGGCCAGGAGCTGCTCGGCCAGGGCCGCCTGCTCACGCGCGTCCTTGTCGCCACTCTTGGCCTTCTTTTGGAGGTTTTGCAGGCGCTTTTCCAGCCCGGCGAGGTCGGCCAGAATCAGCTCGGTGTTGATGGTCTCGATGTCGTCCAGGGGGTCCACGCGCCCGGCCACATGCACCACGTTGCCGTCTTCAAAGCAGCGCACGACATGGGCAATCGCGTCGGCCTCGCGGATGTTGGCCAGAAACTGGTTGCCCAGCCCCTCGCCCTTGCTGGCACCCTTGACCAGCCCGGCGATGTCCACGAATTCCACAAAAGTTGGGATGATCGGCGGCACCCGCTCGCCCTTGGTAAAGACCTTGCTCAGGGCGCCCAGGCGCTCGTCGGGCACGGTGACGCGGCCCACATTGGGCTCAATGGTGGCAAAGGGGTAGTTGGCGGCCAGCGCCCCGGCCCGCGTGATGGCGTTAAACAGCGTGCTTTTTCCGACGTTGGGCAACCCGACAATTCCGATGGCTAAACTACTCATCCAATCAACTCCTCAGCCGCGCTGGGCGGCAACCCTCCCAGTTTACAGGCTGCCCCTGCCGACGCACACTCTGGCCCGTCCGGCCCCGCATGTCGGCACATCTTCTGGAGCTGATACTGGTCGTCTCTGGCCGGTGGATCTCTGGAGGACAAGGAGTCTGTACTGGCTTCAGGAGTCGTTAACGCTCTCCACCTGAACGTGAAAGGCCAGCGATTCCTTCTCTGAGGGCCAAGTGGAGGGTGCATTCGCAGGCTCTGGCCTTGGCTATGAATGTCGTGAGCAGGCCAAGTCGCTTCCGCCTTCTAGTCTGACCCGAAGGGCTTCATCAGCTCACCTGTCTCAACAGAGCCCACTGCACTAAAGACCTGCGCTGGCACGTTCAGAACCGCTGCAGAGAGGTCAGTTCGACCAACCTGAAGGCGAGTAAAACAGGCCTCCTTGAGGCCAGAGCTGGCGACACGATGACCTCCCGCCCTATGTAGCGGCACCGGGTCTGCTACGGTGACCTGTGCTGAAAGACGATATGGCAATTCATGCAGGAATACCGGAAAAGGCTGTGAAGGCTTCACTCACCCGTTTACGCGAACGGACTGATCTGGCCGATGTGAGCTGGGACGTCGCCAAGTCCAGGCCTGGACGCCCCATCAAGGTGTATTTCGAGGCCGAGACGATGGCAGAGATTCAGGTGGTGAAGCGGGCGCTTGAGCAAGACCTCAATGAGCACGGCTTTGACCTTTACCCCTAACGCCTGAACCTGCCGGCGGCGGGTCGAGGCCCTATGGCGGCAGTCCCTGGCGGGGGTTGGACGGAGGTAGGGGAGAACTCAAAACGTTCGAGGAGTGACGGGGGCTACTCATCGTCACTCCTTGTTGTCCCGCCGCGCAGGCCAAGCATTAGGGCTATACGGACTCTGGTTGAACCGTTTGCACAACCGATGAAATCCAAGCGGACTGGCGCAGCTCTGCAAGGCAGTTCCTCAAGTCCACAGCAGTGGGGGAAGGAGAAAAATGGTTGCTGGGGATGGAGTTGGCAAATCGGCGCCCTTCCGATTTGTGAATGAACCGTTTGGCATCTGCAAAAGACAGTGTCTGGACTGCTTCATCGGACCTACCATATAAGGCAGAGGCCCGATGAAAAGAGGTGCTGGGCCTCTTAGCGGCGGCCGAGCATATTCAGCAGGTCGCGCTGATCGCAGGCGCGGCCGTTGTGGTCGGGGTCGCGCTCGGCGCTGTAGGCCGCTTCGTTGCGGCGAATATCCTTGAGCCCCAGGGCCAGCAGCGCCGGGCAGTCACCTTTGACGTTCACAGCGGCGCGGTTCACCCAGCCCAGTTGCCCACCCACGCGCACCTGGCACCACAGCGTGTGGCACTGCACGATATCCAGCGTCTCTTTGGCGGCCACGACCCGCAGCGCCGCCGCCTTGGCATTCGGCTCGGCCAGCAGGGCTGTGGCCATGGCCGCCCAGCCTGCCGCAGCGCCCGCCTGACTGCACAGCAGCGCGCTGGCCAGGCAGCAGACCCTCCAGAGTCGGCGCGAATCGTTCAACATGGCACTTTAGAGTGTACTCGGTTCAAAGCGCCGCTCTGTGAAAGTCTGGCCCTGGGGCCCCTGCGGGGTCATGACCCCTGGGCCGGCAGGGCGACCGTAAAGCGTGCCCCGCCCAGCCGCGCTGAGGCACCCAGCCCGGCGCGGCCCCCGTGCGCCTGTGCCAGCGCGCGCACAATCGCCAGGCCCAGGCCGCTGCCGCCTGTGTCGCGCGCGCGGCTGCTGTCCAGGCGGGTAAAGCGGGTAAAGACCGCCTCGCGGCTGCCCTCCGGAATACCGGGGCCGTCGTCTTCGACGTGCAGCAGCACCTCGGCGCCGCGCGACTCGACCTCCACGTTCACGCGGCTGGCCGCGTGGCGCAGGGCGTTGTCAATCAGGTTGGTCGTCATCTGGCGCACCCGCACCGGGTCGGCCTGCATAGGGGCGGGCGCCGCCTGAAGCGTCAGGGCCACGCCGCGTGCCCCGGCGCGGTCTTGCAGGTCGCGCACGACCTCGGCGCCCAGGGCGGCCAGGTCCAGGCCCCTGACCTCCAGGGTCAGGCGGCCCGCGTCGGCCAGGGTCAGGGTGCGCAGGTCGCCCACCAGGCGCGTCAGGTGCTGGGTCTGGGTGCTGAGCAGCGCAATCTGTTCCGTGTTCAGCGGATAGACGCCGTCTTCCAGGGCGTCCAGACGGGCCTGCATCACGGCGATGGGCGTGCGGAGTTCGTGGGCAATGTCGGCCACCGCCTGCTGGCGCTCCTGCTCCAGGGTTTGCAGGTTCTCGGCCATCTCGTTAAAACTCTGGGCCAGGGCCGCCAGCTCGCGCTCGCCGCCGGGTGTGGGCGCGCGGGCACTCAGGTCGCCGCTGGCCAGCCGCGCCGCCGCGCGCGACACCGCCGACACTGGCCGGGCCACCCGCCGCGAAATCAGAAAGGCCAGGAGGGCCGAGGCCACCGCCGCCACCAGCCCCACCTGGAGCAGGCTGCGCTGAACCTCTTTCAGAAAGTCCTGCGTCTGGTTGGGGGGGCCGCGAAAGAGGTCGTCGCGCCAGCCACGCGGGCGGCGGCCGCCCTCGACGGTGGCCTGCGTGCCGGCCGGGAGGGTCACCGTTCCGCCCACATCGGGGCTGCTTTGCCAGGGGTCCAGAAAGGGGTCAGCGGCGCTGCCGGTGCGGATGACAGGCAGCGGCGGCGTGGGCGCCACCGTCTCGCCGCGCAGGGCCGCCTCCTGGCGCTCGCGCAGGGCGGCGCGCACCTCTTCGGGCAGCCGCTGAAACTGGCGCTGCACCGCCAGATTGGAAAAATAGAAGGTGCTGCCCACCGACACCCCCACCACCAGCAGCATGGCCAGCAGCAGGGTCAGTGCCAGGGGCCGGCCCCCGCGCCAGGGCCAGACGGGGCGTTTCATCCAGCGGCCTCCAGGCGGTAGCCCACGCCGCGCACGGTATGCAGCAGCCCACCGGCCTGGGCTGCGTCCAATTTGCGCCGCACGCTGGCCAGGTGGGCGTCCACTACTCGTTCCAGCGCCTCGCTGCCCGGCAGGGCCGCCGAGAGCAGTTCTTCGCGGGTATACGCCCGGCCCGGCGCCTGCGCCAGGTGCGACAGCAGCCGGAACTCGGCTGGAGTGAGGTTCAGGGCTTCGCCGTTGACACGGGCAGCCACGGCCAGGCGGTCAATTTCCAGAGGGCCCACGCGCACCGGGCGCTCGCCGCCTTCCAGCACGGCGGTGGCCCGGCGCAGCACCGCCTTGACCCGCGCCATCACTTCACGCGGGCGAAACGGCTTGACCACGTAGTCGTCGGCGCCCAGTTCCAGGCCCACGATCTGGTCGGTTTCCTCGGCGCGGGCCGTGACCAGGATGACGGGCGTGCTGCCAGAGGCCCGAACCGTCTTCAGGATGTCCAGACCGCTGCGGCCGGGCAGCATCACGTCCAGCAAGATCAGGTCAGGGCTGATGGCCCGGTAGGCGTGCAGGGCGGCGTGGCCGTCGGCGGCGCGCTCAGTGCGGTAGCCCTCCTGCCGGGCGTAGGCTTCTAGCACCTCGGCCAGCTGGGGTTCGTCCTCGACAATCAGGATCAGGGCGCTCATGGGGTTCAGCTTAAAGGGCGCGCGTGAAGGGACAACGAAGGGGCGAGGTGCAAAAACTGCAGGCTCAGGACAGCCCAGGCCGCGCCTAGCCGACCTTTCTCCGTCTTCGATAAATCTTCACACAGGCTGAGCGGCGTCTTCGCAGACCCCCGCCACAGTGGGCCGCATGAGTCGCCCCCCACCTTCCCCTCTGCTGCTCGGGCTGAGTCTGGCCCTGCTGGGCGGCGCGGCCCAGGCCCAAACAAGCCCAGCCCAGCCCAGTTCAGCCCAGACCAGTGCGCCCCCAACAGACCCCCGCCCTTACACCCTGGCCGACGCCTACGCCGGTCTGGCCCAGGCCCCCAGCGTCACCCGCGCCGCTCTGAGTGTGCAGGTGGCGGTGCAGAACCTGGCCGCCTCGCGCGCGGCGCTGGGCTTGACGGTCAACGTGACGGGCAGTGCCAACTACGCCGGCCCGGCCACCACCACGGCCGCCGACGGCACGGTCACGACGGTGGGCGGCACCCTGAGCGGCAGCGCCGGGGCCAACGTCACTCTGGGGCTGCTGCCCTGGTCCAGTGCCCAGAGTGGACTCCGCACCGCCGAACGCAGTCTGGCGCTGGCCCAGGCCAACTTGCATGAGGCCCAGGTCACGACTCGCCTGAACGCGGCTCAGGCGTACTGGACCGCCGCGCTGGCTGGCCAGGACATCACCCTGGCCGGGCGCACCCTGGCGCAGCGGCAGCGGCAACTCACGGTGGTGCAGGCCCAGCAGGCGGCCGGCAACGCCACTGCCGAAACCCTCCTGAGCGCGCAGGCCGGGGTGCAGGGCGCCCAGGCCAGTCTGGCGCAGGCCCAGGCCAGTCTGGACGGCGCCCGCCGCAGCCTGGAGGCGGTGCTGGGCACCCCGCTCAGCGGTGTGACCTTTGCCGGAGACGCGCCCGCAGCCGAAGAGGCCCCAGACCTGGCGGCGCTGGTGGCCCGCGCCCGCACGGCGCGCAGCGAGGTCGTGAGCGCGCAAAACGCTCTGGCCAGTGCCCAGGACGCCCTGGCCACCGAGGAGCGCGACACCCGCCTGCCCGACCTGAACGCCAGCGTGGGCTACGGCGGAGCCGGCCTGGGCACAGTGGCCGCGACCCTCAACCTCAAGCAGGGCACCCTGGGCGGCAGCTACACCCTGCCGCTGGGCAGCTCGTCGGGCTCGACTTCGGCAGTTTCGTCGGGCAGCGCGCGGCTGACCGCCAGTATCAGCGGGTCGTATACCATCTTTTCGCCGGCGCAGCAGGCCCAGCGGTCGGCCGCTGCCGCCGCCGTCACCCAGGCAGAACTGGCGCTGACTGTGGCGCAGCAAAACGCCGAACTGGACGTGCGGACCCGCGCCGCCACCCTGCAAACCAATCTGGCCGCCGTGCAAAGCCGTCAGAGTGCCCTGACCCTGGCCGCCCAGAGCCTGGATACCGCCCGCGCCCGCCTGGCCGCCGGTACCGCCACAGCTGACGACGTGGCGACCGCCGAACTGGCTGTCGCCCAGGCCGAGCGCGACCTGCTCTCGGCCCGCATCACAGCTTCCCTGAGCCAAACCACGCTTCTGAACGCCGCCGGAGGTTCTCAATGAAATCAGTTCTGCTGGCCCCCACCCGAACCGCCCTCCTGCTGAGCGCCGCCCTGCTGCTGGGCACGGCCGCCGCCCAGAGCGCCGTGGGCCTGGGCAGTGCCGTCACCGCGACCCTAGGCAGCAATGCCGACGTCAGAACCGCTCAGGCCAACCTGGACAAGGCCCAGGCCGCCAGCCGCGCCGCCCAGGCCGATCCCGCCGCGCTGGTGGCGGCCAAGCTGACGGCCAAAAACAGCGAAGCGCAGGCCCAGGCCGCGCTGCGTGGCGCTCGCCTCTCGGCCGTCAGCAGCACCATCAGCGCGTATGCGGCCCTGCTGGAAGCGCAGGAGAACGTAGAGGTGCAGACCCTCCAGGTGGCCGTGGACACCAAGGGCGTGCAGGTGGCCCAGGTGAAGCTGAATATCGGCAACGCCACCGCCCTGGACCTCACGAACGCGCAGAACACTCTGGCGAGCAGCGGGCAGAATCTGGCCGACGCCCGCGCACAGGTGAATCTGGCTGCCGCCCGGCTGGGCACCCTGACGGGTCTGGGCAGCAGCGTGCGCGCCGGCAGCGCCGTTACGGCCCCCAAATTGAGCGCCACCCTGGCGAGCCTGCAAGGCGGCCTGGGGCGCCTCAGCAGTCTGGTCTCGGCCGAGAACGAGGTGGCGAGCGCCACCTTGAGCGTCAAGCTGGCCGACAACGACTTCACCCCCGCGCGTACCCTGCAAGACGCCAAAACGGCTCTCGCCAACGCCCAGCGCAGCCAGGACAGCGCCGAGAAAAGTGCCGGGCAAACCCTGGCCAGCGCCTACCAGACCGCCCAGAACACCTACGAACTGTTGCAGGTGGCCCTGAGCCGTGAAGCCGCCGCCCAGAAAACCTACACGCAGGATAGCGCCCGTCTGAAAAGCGGCACCGTCAGCGCGGTGGAGGTTCAGGCCGCCCAGCTCACGCTGAAAAAAGCTCAGTACAGCCGCCTGCAAGCCCAGAACAACGTTCTGGAGGCCCTGGGCGCCCTGTCGGTGGCGGCCGGGCAGAACCTGACCGGCGTGGGCGGAACGCTGTGACCGTTCAGACCTCGCCCCTGCGCGCGGCCCCACCGCGCCGCAAGCACTGGCCCTGGGTGGTGGGCGGCCTGCTGCTGCTGGGCGCCGTGGGGGGCGGTGTGGTCTACACCCGTACCCGCACGGCCAGTGCGGCGGCCACCGCCCAGCCCACCACGACGACGGCCCGTGTGGAGGCCGGGGTGCTGCGCCTCTCGGTCAGCGGTCCCGGCACCCTGGAAGCCGCCCAGACCCGCACGGTGGGCGCCGACCTGACGGCCACCGTGGGCGCGGTGCCTGCCGTGGGCGAGCGCGTGACCAAGGGCCAACTCGTCACGACCCTGCAAAGCGACGCCGTAGAGCAGAATGTGCGCACAGCGCAGCTGAACTTGGACAAGGCCCGCGCCAGTCTGGACGCTACCCGCGCCTCGCAGGCCAGCAGCGTGGCCAGCCGTCAGAGCAGCGTGACCCAGGCCCAGAGCAGCCTGACGCAAAGCGCGCAGACCCTGACCGACGCGCAGCGCACCCTGGCCGGGCAGCGGCAACTCGCCGCGATTGGGGCCATCAGTTCTCAGGCGCTTCAGGAGGCGCAGTCGGCGGTGACCAAAGCGCAGCAGAGTGTGGACAGTGCGCGTGCCAGCCTCTCGGCCGCCCAGACGCAGGCGGCGGCGGGCGGCGGCAGCGACACCCAGGCCCTGCGCAGCGCCCAGATTGCCGTGCAGCAGGCGCAGGACACCCTGGACGCGGCGGCGGCCGACCGCGCGGGCCTCAAGGTCTACGCGCCCATCAGCGGCGTGGTCAGTGCCGTGACGGCGGGCGAGGGCACGGTGGTCAACAGCGGCGCGACCATTCTGACCCTGCTGGACGACACCACCCTGAACCTGCCGGTGCAGATTGACGAGACCGAGATTGCGGGGGTGCAGGCTGGCCAGCAGGCCGAGGTGACGCTGGACGCTTTCGAGGACCAGACCTTTCGCGGTGAGGTGGTGCGCGTTTCGCCCGGCGCGACCCAGAGCAGCGGGATCAGCGTGTTTACCGCCACGGTGGAGCTGAAGAACCCGGACCGCACCCTGCGCGCCGGCATGACCGCCGAAGCCGAAATTATTCAGAGCGAGGAGCGCGGGCTGCTGGTGCCCAGCAAGGCCATTCAGACGGTCCGGAGTCGCAGCTACGTGGAGGTGCCGGCCGCCGAACCCAGCGCCGAACCTGAGCGGGTGCGCGTCACCACCGGCGAGACCGACGACACGAACACCGTGGTGCTGGACGGCTTAGAGGCGGGTCAGGAGATCGTGGTGCCGGGCAGCGCCTCGTCGAGCCGGAGCAGCGCGGCGGGCAGCACCCGGCAGACGCAGGACAGCGGCTTTGGAGGTGCCGGCGGTGGTCCTCCGGCCGGCGGCTTCCCCGGAGGGGCCCCGTGACCGCCGTGGCCCGGCCGCCCGTCGTGGACATTCAGAGCGTGGGCAAGGTCTACGCGCAGGGCGACGTGGTGTTCGAGGCCCTGAAAGGGGTCAGCGTGCAGATTGGGCAGGGCGAGCTGGTAGCCCTGATGGGGCCGTCGGGCAGTGGGAAAACCACCCTGATGCAGATCATCGGGCTGCTGGACCGCCCCAGCAGCGGCGCCTACCACCTCGCCGGGCGCGACGTGACCACCCTCAGCGAGAACGAGCGCGCCGAGGCCAGAAACGAGGACATCGGCTTCGTGTTTCAGGCCTTTCACCTGCTGCCGCGCCTGAACCTGCTGGAAAACGTGGAGGTGCCGCTGACTTACGCTGGCGTACCCCCCCGCGAGCGGCGCGAGCGGGCGCTGGCTGTGCTGGAGCGGGTCGGCCTGGCCGATAAAGCCCGCAACCTGCCCAGCCAGATCAGCGGCGGGCAAAAGCAGCGGGTGGCGGTGGCGCGCGCCCTGGCAGGTCGGCCCCGGCTGCTGCTGGCCGATGAACCCACCGGCAACCTCGACACCCGCACCGGCGAGGAGGTGATGGCCCTCTTCGGCGACCTGCACGCCGAGGGCACCACGGTGGTGATCGTGACCCACGAAGACGACATCGGCGCCTACGCCGAGCGGGTCATTCGGGTGCGCGACGGCCGAATTGAAAGTGACCGCCGCCAGGTCCCGAAAGTGGCCCACCGGCCGCCAGCCGTCGGGAGTGCGCCGTGACGGCCGGCGGCTCCGGGCTGGAGGTCGCCGCGCCGTTGTCCCAGGTCACAGCGGCCTCGGCCACCCGGCCCCGCCGGGGCGGGATTGGGCTGGGCGGCGCCTTCGTTATCGCGTGGCGGGCCATCGTGGGGACGCCGCTGCGGTCGGTGCTGACCGCGCTGGGCGTCATTATCGGCGTGGCGGCGGTGGTGGCGCTCACCGCTATCGGGCAGGGCAGTACGGCCGGGGTCACACGCAACCTCGAATCGCTGGGCACCAACCTGCTGACGGTGCAGAGTGCGCGCGGCGGGGGCGGCGGCAGTCTGGTGCGCGGCGGTCCCCGCCAGACCGTGACGGTGGAGGACGCCGAGGTGCTGGCCAACAGCTTTGGCGACCGGGTGGTGGGCGTGGCCCCCAGTGTCAACAGCAACGTGCAGGCCAAGCTGGGCACCCTGAACACCCAGGCCAGCGTGCTGGGCACCTGGCCAGCCTATGAAATGGTGCGCAACAGCCCAGTCGAGGCCGGCGCGTACTTCACCGACGCCGACGTGAAGGGCAAGAAGCGGGTGGCGGTCATCGGCGCGCAGGTGCTGACCGACCTGTGGGGCGAAGACGCTTCCCCAGACGCCGCTCTGGGCCAGAAGGTGCGCCTGGGCAGCGTGACCTTCACGGTGGTGGGCGTGCTGCCCGACAAGGGCAACAGCGGCTTTGGCAATGCCAACAGCCAGGTGCTGATTCCTCTGTCCACTTACCTCCAGCGCTTTGCCCGCACGAACAGCACCCGGGGCGAGCCCACCGTGGGCAGCATCTACCTTCAGGCGACCGACGCCAAAGACCTGACCCAGTTGCAGACCGAGGTCACCGACCTGCTCAGCGAGCGCCACGAGCAGACGGACCCAGACAACCTGGATTTTCAGGTGCAGAATCAGGCCGACAGCCTGGCCAGCCTGAGCGCCATTACCGGCACCCTGACGCTGCTGGTCGGGGCCATCGCGGGCATCAGCCTGCTGGTGGGCGGCATCGGCATCATGAACATCATGCTGGTGTCCGTCACCGAACGCACCCGCGAAATCGGCGTGCGCAAGGCCCTGGGGGCGCGGTCCCGCGACATCCTGACGCAGTTTCTGGTCGAAGCCAGCCTGCTGTCGGTCGGCGGCGGGATCATCGGCATGGCGCTGGGCGTGGGCTTGGCCTTCGCCGGGCAAGGCTTCGGGATTTCGCCGGTCTTCACCCTGACGCCCATGCTGGTGGCGTTTGCCTTCAGCGCCTTTGTGGGGGTGTTTTTCGGCTACTACCCCGCCGCCCGCGCGGCCAAGCTCGACCCCGTGGATTCCCTTCGCTACGAGTAAGTTCCCTGTTCGCCCCCAAAAGCCCCTTCCCAGGAGTTGCCTATGAAAAACGTGTTGATGACGGCCGCTGTCGTATCCGCTTCCTTCGCCGCCGCCCAGACCAGCGGCCAGCCTCAGATGAGCGCCGAGCAGCGCGCCCGCATGACCCAGATGCAGGCCGTGATGGACCTGGCCCAGACGGTGCGCCTGCTGCCCGAACTGGAAAAAAACAAGACCACCGCGCTGACCAAAGCCCAGGCCAAGGTGCTTCTGCCCATCCTGACGACCATTCAGAAAGCGGCGAGCGTCCAGCCCAACGACGCCAAGAAGTACCTGACTCAGATTGAAGACAAGGTGCTGACCAGCAAGCAACTGACGGCCCTGGACACGCTGATGCTGAAAGCCGAAAAAGAGCGGGAGGCCCAGCGCGCTCAGCGGCAAGCGGGCAGTCAAGGGGGTCAGGCGCGGATTCCGGGGGTTCCGGGCGGCTTCCTGCCGGGACAGGGCCAAGGTCAACGCCCGAGCGGTCAGGCGGGGCAGGGCGCTCAGGCGGCGCGGGATGGCCAGGCGCAGGGGGGGCAACCCGGTCAGTTCAATCCCTTCAAACAGGGCCGCAGTGCTGACGACCTGAAGAAGTACATCGCGGCGTTGCAGAAGAAGTAAGGAGCAGCTGTTGCAGGGGTCGCGTGAGGGAATACGCGGCCCCTCTGCTGTCCCTATCAGGCTAGACACTGCCAGAGTTTCCCATTGAACCGGTTGCTCACAGGAGTCAATCTGCCTGGCCTGATAGGGCCCCGATTCAACCAGTTGCACAAACGATGGAATCCGAGTCGACTTGGACAGCGGCACAGCAGGCTCGAAGATCTTCGCAGCAGAGCGAGAGGGAGAAAAAGTAGGCTGACGGGCGTGAAGTTGACACATTGGAACGGAACCGATGTGTTGGCTTGACAGACGCAATCTGTAGAAGAGAGCCACGGTACAGAGAGAAGCAGGCCGACGCGCGCCGCCAGGCGAGTAGCACGTCAACCTATGTGCGCCGTGCCTCTTGGACAGCGGGCAACGGCCTTTCAGCTCTCCTGGCTGCTCAGCAGGGCCAGAAAGGTGGCCACGATACTCGGGTCAAACTGGGTGCCGGCCTCGGCCCTCAGCTGCGCCTGGGCGTCGGCAGGTGACCAGGCCGGTTTGTAAGGGCGCTCGCTGAGCAGGGCGTCGTAAACGTCCACCACGCTGAACACCCGGGCCAGCAGCGGAATCTGTTCGCCGGCCAGCCCGTCGGGGTAGCCGGCGCCGTCCCAGCGCTCATGGTGAAAACGAATCACCTCGCGCACCTCGCGCGGCACAAAAACCTCCTCGCGCAGCATCTCGTCGCCCAGCACCACATGGCGCTGCATGGCCTGGCGCTCCTGGTCGTCCAGCGGGCCGGGTTTGCGCAGCAGCTGGTCATGGACCCCCACCTTGCCGATGTCGTGCAGGTACGCGCCCCAGCGCAGGTGTTGCAGTTGCTGCTCATCCAGCCCCAGGGCCTGCCCCAGCGCCAGGGCCAGGGTGGTGACCCGGTCAGTGTGGCCGTAAGTTTCGTCGTCGCGGCTTTCGAGCACGCGGCCCAGCGCGCGCAGGGCGGCTTCCCGGGTCTGCTGCAAATGCTCCATGCTCGCGCTGCGTTCCAGGGCGTGTTCAATGCGCGCCGCCACCGTTTCCATCAGGGTTTGCAGTTCGGGGGGCAGGGCCACTGGGCGGTGCATGTGAAGCAGGAAGACGACCCCCACCACCTGCCCGCCCTGACGCAGCGGCACTGCCACAGCGGTCTGAACGTGCGTGGCCCCCGGCAGCCGGTCCGGCCAGTCCTGATAGTGCTGTACCGCTTGCGGCCGGCCGGACCGCAGCACCTGCCCAATCAGCCCGCTGGGTTCATGGGGCCGGAGCAGCGCCGCCGCGACCAGTTCCTGCGACTGCTGTTCTCCCTCCTGCACGCTCAGGTGGGCCAGGCCACTGGCGTCCACCGTCACCACGCCGCCGGTGGTAAAGCCGCTCAGGTCCAGCAGGGCGCGCAGGGCGCAGCGCACAATGTCTTCGGGTTGGGTCAGGCCCTCAAGCTGCGCCGACAGCCGCGCCAGCCGCTCGAACTGGCGCGCACTGTGCTGCGCCTGCTCCAGGGCCCGCCAGCGCGTGTAGGCCACGCCCGCCGCCTGGCCCAGCAGCAGCATGGCCTGGGCGTCATCGGGGCCCAGCTGCTCGTCACTTTCAGAGGTATCGGCCGACATGACCCCCAGGACCCGGCCGTCAGGGTCCAGCAGCGGCACCCCCAGGTACATGGCGGCGTGGCGCTGTTCGGACAGGTATACGGCGTCGGCGGCCAGGTCGGCGCGTGCCAGCAGCAGTACCTGACCTGAATCCACCACCCGCCAGGACACGCCCTGGCCCCGCTTCAGGCGGCGGCCGACCGCACCTTCACTCAGGCGGCCCGCCGCCGCCACCAGTTCCAGCTCGTCCTGCTCGGGGCGGTACAGAATGACCAGCGAGGTCGAGGCGCGCGTGATGCTCAGGGCCAGCTCGACGCAGCGCTGGAACACGTCCTGCGCCGACTGCGCCAGCAGCACCACCGCCTGCGCTTCCAGGGCCGGCTTGGGCAGCTGGCTGTACGGCCTGAGGGTCAATGCCGTGTCGCCCTGCGTCACGCGGCGTCCACCCCCTGCACTGCCTGGGGCGTGTCGCCCCTTTGGGTGCGGCCCATGGCCCCAGAGTAGCGCGGCGCCCCGCCTCCTGACTTCACCCGCCAGGGGGCGCCAGTCTCATGAGGCTCAGGCGGCCAGGTTCAAGCAGTCTTTTGCATGGACAGCGGCGGCCAGTTGCGCCCTGGAGCCAGGGGGGCGGGCCTCCACCGCTGTTTTATGTGGACACACTTTCATCCCAGAGTGGTTGAGGGCTACGGCTGTTGGTCGCTCTGGATGCTGCGGTGAGGGAAGTCCAATAGCTCCCTGCATTTTGAAAAACTGCGCCGCAGTGCGAGTTGGAGCGAACTGGGTGCCGGGCGTGAAGTGCGCAAACCGGCGTTTTCCCAATGTGGCAAGGCACCAGACGGAATCCATATGAGACTGTTGCTTGCACTGCGACGCTCTCTGGTCAAGCTGCCCACTTCTGGAGGCTTCAGGATGACCCTCATTCCTCCTGAAGCCCTCTGGGACTTACTCCCACTCAATCGTGGCAGGCGGCTTGCCGGTGATGTCGTACACCACCCGGTTAATTTCATGCACCTGATTGACGATGCGGTTACTCATGGTGGCCAGGAAGTCATAGGGCAGGCGGGCCCACTCGGCCGTCATGAAATCGTCGGTGGTGACAGCGCGCAGGGCGGCCGTATACGAGTAGGTGCGTTCGTCGCCCATGACGCCTACCGATTGAATAGGGGTCAAGATTGCCAGCGCCTGAGAACAGCCGTCGTACAGCCCGAACTCGCGCAGCCCCGAGATAAAGATGTCGTCCACCCGGCGCAGGATGTCCAGCTTCTCCTCGCTGATGGCGCCCAGGCAGCGAATGGCCAGGCCGGGGCCGGGGAAGGGGTGACGCATGCGGATGTGGTCGGGTAGCCCCAGCAGCCCGGCGATGGCACGCACCTCATCCTTGAACAGGGTGCGGAACGGCTCGACCAGCTTGAACTGGAGATCGTCCGGCAGGCCGCCCACGTTGTGGTGGCTCTTGATGTTGGCCGCGCCCTCGCCGCCCGCCGACTCGATGACATCGGGGTAGAGGGTGCCCTGGGCCAGAAAGTCAAAGGGGCCGTGGGTGCGGGCTTCGCGCTCGAAGGCCCGGATAAATTCGCGGCCAATAATCTTGCGCTTCTGTTCGGGGTCGGACACGCCGTCCAGGGCCGCCATGAATTCGGTGCGGGCGTCAACAGTGAGCAGGTTCACGCCCAGGGGCTTCAGAGCCGCTTCCACCTGCTCGCGCTCTCCCAGGCGCAGCAGGCCGTGGTCAATAAACACCGCTGTCAGGCGCTCGCCCACCGCGCGGGCCAGGAGCAGGCCCAGCGTGCTGGAATCCACCCCGCCCGAAATGGCCAGCAGCACCCGGCCCTCGCCCACCTGGGCGCGCACGCCCTCCACCAGTTCTTCAACGATGTGTTCGGTGTTCCAGTCGCGGTTAACGCCGCAGATGTCCAGAAAATTGGCCAGCAGCTGTCCGCCCTTGGGGGTGTGCACGACCTCGGGGTGAAATTGCACCCCGTAGCGCCGGGTCTGTGCGTTTTCAATGGCGGTGACGGGGGTGTCCTCGGTCTCGGCCACGACCTCGTAGCCCTCGGGCAGCGCCGTTACCGAGTCACTGTGACTCATCCAGGCCACAAATTCGCCCTGAATCCCGTCAAACAGCTGCCCGCCGTAGCGGGTCAGGTCAGCCTTGCCGTACTCGCGCTTGCCCGCACGTTTCACGTCGCCGCCCGCTTGCTGGGCCAGGTACTGCATGCCGTAGCACACGCCCAGCACAGGCACGTCCAGGTCCAGCACGCCGGCGGCCGGTTTGGGGGCCGCTGCGTCGTAGACACTGCTGGGCCCGCCTGACAGCACAATCCCCTGGGGGTTCTCCTGCTGCACGCGCTCCAGCGGGGCATTGCCGGGCAGAATCACGCTGTACGCGCCCAACTCGCGGAACCGCCGGGCAATCAGGCGCGTGAATTGGCTGCCAAAATCCAGAATGACGACGCTCATCGGCCCTGATTGTGTCACGCGGCTCTGGGTGAGGCGTCCGGTCGGGGCAGACGGGTGAAGCGGAGGCCCAGCCGCAAGGCCTGCGGCTGCTCTCCGCACCTGTTTCGGGGAGGATTCAGAGCAAAACCCCAGCACCTTGGAGGGACAACTCCCTTCAAGGTGCTGGGGCGAGCGAACTTGCCAAGTTGTGGAGCTGCAAGAAAAGCGCAAAGCGGGTCAGGAGGTGCGGCGCGGCAAGCTGGCGATCTGCTGGGCTGGAGGGCGTTTCACGCAACAAGCCTACGGGCGGAAGTAGTCGCCCTGCGCCAGATCCTCCAGCAGCCCCCGGTGGGTCGGGTGCCAGTTCAGCAGCTCGCGCGTGGCCTGATTGGAGGCCGGCGCGTCCATGCTGAAAAAGGCCCCAATCCAGCCAAAGTGCGCCGCTGCCACCTCGCGGGGCACCGACACTGCCGGCAGGCCCAGGTGCTGACCTATGGTGCTGGCAATCTCCTGTGCAGTCAGGCCTTCTTCGGCCACGCCGTGCAGCACCGAACCGGCGGGGGCCGATTCCAGCGCCAGCCGGAACAGCTGCGCGGCGTCCTGTCGGTGAACGGCGGGCCAGCGGTTCTGGCCGCCGTCCACGTAGCCCGACTGGCCCTGTTGCCGCGCCACCTCAATCAGCGTGCGAACAAAGCCGGGGTCACCCAGGTCATGCACGGTGGGGGCCAGCCGAACGACCACCGCGCGCACCCCCTGCGGCGCCAGCGCCAGGGTCTGCTCGGCAGAGCGGGCGCGCAGGTTGCGGGTCAGGTCGGGCTGGTCCTGCTCGGTCACCGTGCGGCCCGGCGCGACGCCCAGGATGCCTGAGGCAATCACCAGCGGCCGGCCGCTGTGCAGGAGGGGGCCACTCAGGGCCGCGATGGCCTGCTGGTCGGCCTGCACCGAGCCGGCAAAATCCGAGAAGTCGTGCTTGAAAGCGAGGTGAATGACGCCGTCGGTCGCCTCGGCCCCGGCCCGGAGGCTGGCCAGGTCGTCCAGCGAGCCGCGCTGCACCTGCGCGCCGGCGGCTTCCAGCGCCTGGGCCGCCGCGTCTGAGCGGGCCAGACCCAGCACTTGATGCCCGTGGGCCAGCAGCTCAGGGATCACGGCAGAGCCGATAAAGCCAGACGCACCAGTGACGAAAACACGCATGCGGAAACCTCCTAAAGAGAGAGAGAAAAGAAGTGATGTCAGAAACTGACCTCACCCACTCTAGGCTCGTGGGTAAGTGATGTCAATCTCTGACATCACTGGGGTCTGGCGCTATAGTGCGGCGCATGGCCCGCTGGACGCCGGACGCTCGCCGCCGTTTGGCAGAAACGGCGCTGGATCTCTATATCGAGCAGGGCTTTGAACAGACCACAGTCGCCCAGATCGCCGGGCAGGCGGGCCTGACCGAACGCACCTTCTACCGGCACTTTGCAGATAAGCGCGAAGTGCTGTTTGCACGGTCGGCGGTGCTGGAAGCGCGCATGGTCGAGGCCGTGGGGCAGGCGCCGCCGGGCCGCGCGCTGGACCTGCTGGTGGCTGGGCTGGAGGCGGCCGACTCTTTCAACGAGGACAGCCGCCGCTGGTCCCAGCGCCGTCAGCAGGTCATCAGTGCCAACGCGCCGCTGCTGGAACGCGAACTCAGCAAACTGAATTCCCTGCGGGCGGGCTTTGCTGGGGCGCTCGTGCAGCGCGGCTTTGCCAGGGGCGCCGCTGCCCTGGCTGCCGAGGTGGGGGTCATCGTGTACCGGCAAGCCTTTGAACTCTGGATAGATTCGCCCGCCTTCATGGAGTGGAAGGCGGCGATTCGTCAGGCCCGTGCCGAGCTGGAAGCCGTCCTGGCCAGCTCGGCGCCTGATGCTGTGCCCAGCGCGCCCTCCAGTTAATTTGCTTTGCTGCTGGACAAGCAACGTCTCTGAAAGCAGCTCCTATTGAGAACGGTATAAATCGGCATCAATTAACGTGAGTCATCCTGCGTGCTGGCCACACTCCTCGCTGGCCAAGTCAGATGGCACCAGTGCGAACTTAAGCCGTTATCAATAACTGGCCGCAGAGAACCGCTTGACTGCGCTGCTTTCATCCAAAGGGGTTCGCTCAAGAGTCATTCGCGATGTATTCCACGGCAGCTCGAGGTTCTGATCACACAGCAGAATCCAAGGAGTTGAAGACTATGACGCTCAACCACGATGCAGAGGAACAAAATGGCGGCGTGGGCGCCCCTGGCTCCAGGGTGGACCGTGCAAACCCCCGTAAGCTCTGTCCTCAGTCGCTCAGGTCAATGGTCACCGGCTGGCGGCGCGGCACCGTCACGGTCAGGTTGGCCGGGGACCAGCCCGGAGCCACGACCTTGAAGCGGTAGGTGCCCGGCACCGGCAGATGCAGCGTGCCCGGCACCTGGCCCATCTGCTGCCCAGGCGTCAGGCGGGCGGCGTCCGGGGCACTCAGCAGGTTCAGGTTGGCGGCGGTCGCGGCGGCGCCCCGCAGGGTGACGCGCACGTCGCAGCAGCCGCCCAGGGCCGGTGCCAGCGGCGCCGTCTGTTCGGGGCGGTGCGTCATGGCCCACCAGCCGCCCCCCAACACCACCAGGGCGGCCAGCACCGCTGCGGCGCGGCGCGGGCCAAACCATTCGGGCCGCGCCCACTCGGGCATGGCCGGGCGCGTGCGGGGCGGGGCGGGGGCCTCGCGCACCACCCGCCAGGACTCGTCCTCGTCCCAGCCAATGCGGATGGGTTCTCTGGGCAGGCGCGGGGGCAGGCGGGTGTCGGGGCTGGGGGCCAGCGTCCCAGCCGGTTCGGCGGGCGTTGGGCCATCGGCGCCCGTTGCCTCGGGCTGGGGTGGGCGGCGCAAAGAGGCCGGCAGGCGTTCCACCGGACCTGTGGGCACCGGTCTGGACGCTGGCGGCGCGGCTTCGGTGGGCGTCCAGCCAGGCAGGTCGTCGGCAAAGCCAATCTGGATTGGGGCGGGCGGCGTCGCCGGAGGCGGCCCCTCGGCCTGCCACTGCCGGGCCCGGCGTTCAGCGGCGGCCTGGGCGTCCAAGATGGCCTGGGCGCGCCGTTCCTCGTTCTGGCGGCGGCGGCGCTCCTGGGGCGTTTCGGGGCCGGTGGGCGTGGGCGCTGCCGGGGCCGGCGTGGCGGCCGCCTCGGCCACCGGGTCACCCAGCACAATCGGCGTGCCGTCGTGCGGGGCCGCCGAATTGTCAGCGGGGCTGATCGGCGCGGGCGCGGCCCGCTCGGCGTTAAGCGGCCTGGGTGAGACGCGGCTGGGCCTCGTCGGTTCAGCTTCGGTGGGGGCCGCAGGCGGTGGGGGCGCCTCTCGAAGCCGCTGGGGCGCCGCTGAGTCACCGGTCAGGGCGGCCAGCGCCTGCGCGGCGCTGAGTGTGCCCGGCTGGGTCACCAGGGCACGCAGGCGGGCGGGCAGACCGCCGAGTTCGTCCAGAATCACGGCCAGCGCGTACAGGTCGTCAGCGGGCCGGGCGTCGCCGCCCCAGGGCAGGCCCGCGCCCGCCAGCAGGACGTGTCCGTCCACGCTCCAGAGCTGAGAGCGGCTGAGGCCCCCATGAACCAGGCCGCGGGTGTGCAGGGCGTCCAGGGCGCTCAGGGCGCCGCGCGCGGTCAGTTCGGGGTCGCTGGCGGGCCGGGCCTGAAGCGGCAACTCGGTCACCAGGTACGCCTCGCCGCTGCTCTGGCCGCTGTCCAGGGCCGGCAGCAGGTGGGGGTGCGGCGGCAGGTCGGGCCACCCTCCTGGCCATTCAGGGCCGCTCAGCACATGCAGCAGCACCGGCATGCCGGTCAGGCGGTCGGTGGCGCGCAGGGTCCGCACCGGGCTGCTGGGGCGCCCCGGCAGTTCCCGCGCCGCCACGTACGGGCCAAGAGCGTTCATGATGACCCCGGCCGTGGATTGGGCAGGCCGGCGACCTGCCGGTTCTGGTCCACACCCGATGAAATGTGAATCACGCGCCCAGTATAAGGACGTAATCACTCGGGGCGCGAGGCGGGGACTGGCAGGACCGCCGCGCCGCTACTGTAAGCGCGTGGCTTGCCACCCCCTCAGACTTGCGCTACTAATGGCCCCATATGCGTGACGCCGTCCTGAGCGCCCTGAGCACCGTGAATGACCCCGAACTGCACCGCGACCTCGTGTCGCTGGGCATGATCGAGTCGGTGCAGATCGAAGCCGGGGCGGTGCAGGTCAAGGTGAACCTGACCACGCCCGCCTGCCCCCTAAAAGGGCAGATCGAATCGGATGTCCGGGCGGCGGTGCTGACGGTGCCGGGTGTGCAGACCGTGGACGTGACGTTTGGCGCCACCGTGCGCGCCGCGCAGCCGGCCCTGCCCGGCGTCAAGCATGTGGTGCTGGTGGGCAGCGGCAAGGGCGGCGTGGGCAAAAGCAGCGTGGCCGTTAACCTGGCCGCCAGCCTGGCGCGTGACGGCGCGCGGGTGGGCCTGCTGGACGCCGACGTGTACGGTCCCAGCGTGGCGCACATGATGGGCCAAAGTACCGCCCGTGTCACCGCCAACGCCGAGCGCAAGATGCAGCCCCTGCTGGCCCACGGCGTTCACTTCATCTCGATGGCCAACCTCTCGCCCGCTGGGCAGGCGCTGGTGTGGCGCGGGCCGATGCTGCACTCGGCCGTCCAGCAGTTCGTCAAGGACGCGGCCTGGGGCGAGCTGGACTACCTGATCGTGGACCTGCCGCCCGGCACCGGCGACGTGCAACTGTCGCTGACCCAGACCATTCAGGTGACGGGCGCGGTGCTGGTCACGACCCCGCAGGATGTGGCCCTGATTGACGCCTCGCGCGCGCTGGACATGTTCCGCAAGGCCAGCGTGCCGGTGCTGGGCGTCATTGAAAACATGAGTTACTTCGTGGCCCCCGACACCGGGCACACCTACGACCTGTTCGGCCGGGGCGGCAGCCGCAAGCTGGGCGAGTACACCCTGCTGGGCGAGGTGCCGCTGGAAGTCTCGGTGCGCCAGGACGCCGACGCGGGCACCCCGGCGGTGCTGGCGCATCCCGACAGCCCCGCCGCCCTGGCGCTGCAACACGCCGCGCGCACCCTGGCGGGGCAGATCAGCGTGCGGGCCGACCACCGCGCCCTGGCTGACCTGCCTGGTCAATTGACTGTCGTATGACGGCCGTTCCGTGCCTCTCCCGAACAGGCGCGAGTGCCAGCCTTCTCCGGCCAGCACGTCGGCGGCTGAGCCCCGCTCTGCCTGGACTGAAACCTGAAGGGTGCGGGCTCCGGCCGGAGGGGCTATGACCGCCACCCTCACCCTGCCCCCCCCGGCCAGCACCGAGCGCACCAAGACCCGGCTGCTGGAACTGGTCAAGCGCCACGGCCCGCAAACCGCGCAGGACCTGGCAGCCCGGCTGGAGGTCAGTATTCCGGCCGCGCGGCGTCATCTGTGCGACCTGCAAGACCAGGGGCTTCTAGAGTCGCGTACCGAGCGGCCCGGCGGGCGCGGCCGGCCCCAGCACGTGTTCGCCCTGACCGACCGGGGCGAGGCGGCCTTTCCCAAGACCTATTCCAGCCTCTGCGTGGACGTGCTGCGGCATATTGAGGCCCTGTACGGCGCCGGCGCGGTGCTGGAGGTGCTGGGCGCCCGCAACACAGAAATTGCTGGGCGGTTGCGCCCGGAACTGCCTGCGGCGGCGCCACTGGGCGAGCGCGTGCAGACCCTGGTGGCCCACCTGACCGAACACGGTTTTGATGCGGCGGCTTACGAGGTGAACGGTCAGTGGCACCTGATTCAGCACAACTGCCCCAACCTGACTGTCGCCCGGCAGTACGCGCAGCTCTGCGCCGCCGAGAGCACGCTGTATGCCGAGCTGCTGGGCGTGCCTGTGGCGCGTGACACCCGGATTGCCTGTGGGCAGGGCACCTGCCATTACCGGATAGGCTGAGGCCCCCGTGAGCGACTCTGCCGCGCCCTGGTCCCAGGCTGACCACGCCCGCTATTCCCTGGTGGCGTGGCCGCCTGAAGCGCTGGACACCTGGCTGCGCCGCCTACAACTGCGGCTGAATGTGCGCGGCTTTGGCCTGCCGCACCTGAATCTGCGCGCGCCTTTTCATACCACCCTCAGTTCCTCCGACCTGGTGGCGGCCTGCCGGGGGGTGCTGCGTGGGCAGGAAGCCCTGACGGTGCAGGTGCTGGGCTGGAAACGGGTGCCCAGCATGTTTTTTCTGGAATGTGCTCTGGGCGACGACCTGCACGCCCTGCACGAACGCACCCTGAGTATTGGGCCGTCCAGTCAGGCAAGGCACGACGGGGCTGCCTACCGCCCCCACCTGACGCTGGCGCTGGGCGTGCTGCCCTGGGCTGAGGCCGAGCTGTGGGCCGAGATAGAGGGCCTGACGCCGCCTCTAAGCAGCTTCCGGGTCGAGGCCCTGAGCCTCACGCGCGAGTGGCGCGGCGAGGTGCAGGAGCTGCATACCTTTCCGCTGGTGGGCGCCGGACTGCCCTTGCCCCAGAAAGAAGCCGCGCCCAGCTAAGTGGGCGCGGCTCTGGTGCCAGGTGTTACGCCGAAACGAGCTGCCCCAGCTGAGCGCTCAGGGCGCCGATAAAGCGGTCGTAACCGGCAAAGTCCAGCTGCTGCTCGTTGTCCGACAAGGCGGTGGCGGGGCTGGGGTGAACCTCCACATGAATGCCGTCGGCGCCCACCGCCAGCGCGGCCTTGGCCAGCGGAATCAGCAGGTCGCGGCGGCCAGCGGCGTGGGTCACGTCCACGATCACCGGCAAGTGCGTTTCCTGCTTGGCCAGGGCCACGGCGCTAAGGTCCAGGGTGTTGCGCGTCCACTTCTCGTAGGTGCGGATGCCGCGCTCACACAGGATGACTTCGGGGTTGCCTTCCGAGAGAATGTACTCGGCGGCATACAGCCACTCTTCGATGGTGGCCGACAGCCCGCGCTTGAGCAGCACCGGGCGCCGGGCGCGGCCCACCTCGCGCAGCAGGGCGAAGTTGTGCATGTTGCGCGCGCCCACCTGCAGGATGTCGGCGTGTTCGGCTACAATTTCCACGTCGCGGGTGTCCATCACTTCAGTGATAAACAGCATGCCCTGCTCTTTGGCCACGCGGCTGCCCAGAATCAGGCCGTCCACGCCCATGCCCTGAAAGCCGTAGGGGCTGGTGCGCGGCTTGTAGGCGCCGCCGCGCAGAATCTTGACGCCCTTGCCCGCCAGGAAGGCCGCCGTCTGTTCCATCTGCTCTTCAGATTCGATGGAGCAGGGGCCAGCGATAATGATTGGTGGCGCGTCACCACCAATCCGCACGCCGTCAATGTCCAGCACGGTGTCGTCGCTTTTGACCTTGCGGGACACCAGCAGCTGCTTCTTGTCGTTGCTTTCCTCAAGGTCCAGGCTGGCCTTGAAAATTTCCTTGAAGATGGCCTTGACGGCGGCGGTGGTAAACGGCCCCTCGTTCAGGGCCTCAAGCTCCTTGAGCTGCTGCTCCTCGCGGGCAGGGTCGTAGTGGTTGGGACGGCCTTCCTGGGTCTTGGCGTGACCAATCTGGGCCACCACGGCGCCGCGCTGCGAGAGCAGGCGCAGCAGGTCGCGGTTAATCTGGTCTACCTCGCTGCGGAGGTCTTCGATGGTGCGGGGCTGGGTCATGCTGCGCAGTGTAGAAAGCGGGTCTGGGCTGCGCCGGAACCCTGCTAGTCAATTGTTAAGAGTTGTCCAGGTCCGGTCAAACCGGCCTGCTGGGCTTCTGGATGCGCCACCAGGCGGGGTGAATGTCAACCGGTTCGCCTCCTGGCAAATGAAAAGTGCAGAGTGCCAAGCGGACAGCGTCCTCCTGGTTTGCTCGTCTCTTCAGGCCCCCAGAATCAGACTGACCAGCACGACCTCAAACAGATCTGCACCCGGCGTGAACTGGCAGATGAAGGGTGCGCGGGTGAGGCCACTGGGCGCGTATTGCAACTGCAGGACGCCCGTGAGGGTCCAGCTGCCTTCACGAAAGCGGGCCGGTTGTGTAAAGACCACCTGGCGAATGTCGGCCCGCCGAACCGCCAGCGTGGCCAGACTGATGCATGCCTTGCGGGCCAATCGGGGCGTCCAGCCCTGCAGGCGAGAAGGGGAAACCTGCCCGTATCCCAGCGTCAACGCCGAGAACAGGCCAAGTACCAGGAGGCAGGTGGTTTGACACCGCGTGGGCATAGAGCAAGCTGGCAGTCGAAGGTGAGCCCTGTTTGAGATAGATACCGCCTGGTTTCTTCCTTACTGGGGAAAGCGCCGACGTAACTGGGCCACACCCTGAGCCCGCTCTGCTTTCGCCTGTCCTCTTGTAAAGCTATCCTACGGCTGTGGTGCCACTCGCCAAGCCCGCTCGGGCACAACTGCTGGGTCGGCCGTCCGCAAACAAGCCATCCCTTGCCGGGGAACAGCGGCAGGAAATGGCCTCTTGAAGAAATGCCGTTTAGTGCAGTCTTTGCTCCAACGATAAGCGGAGAGGCTCCAGCTCGGCGCGCACTCGGGGCCGCGGCGCTGTCACCCGCAGGTCATCGGCCAGCACCCCGCCGCTCAGCAGCAGCACCCGGTCCGCCAGTTTCAGGGCCTCGTCCAGATCGTGGGTCACCAGCAGGGTGGTGGCGGCCGTGTCGTTCAATAAGGTGTCCAGCAGCCCGTGCATCTCGGCGCGGGTCAGGGCGTCCAGGGCGCCGAACGGCTCGTCCAGCAGCAGCAGCGCCGGGCGGTGGGCCAGCGCGCGCGCCAGGGCCACCCGTTGCCGCTGACCGCCCGAGAGTTCGTGCGGGTAGGTCCGCGCCCGGTCAGCCAGTCCAACCCCGTTCAGGGCGGTGCGGGCGTGGTGCCGGTCCTGTGGCCCCAGACCCAGCGAGACGTTGTCCAGCGCGCCCAGCCAGGGCAACAGGCGGTCTTCTTGAAACATCACCCGGACGCGGGCGTCGCCGTGGAGATGATCCAGCCGAAGCTCGCCGCTGCTGATCGGGGTCAGGCCTGCCAGGGCGCGCAGCAGGGTGGTCTTGCCCCCGCCGCTGGCGCCCACCAGGGCTACCCGCTCGCCGGGCGCGATGTCTAGCGAGAGGTCGCGCAGCACCGTCTGCTGGCCGTACTGCACGCTCAGGCCCCGAATGTGCACGCTGGCGCCGCGTGCGGGCAAGACTGGAACAGGTGGCGGAATGATCTGCACCGCCGTCATGCAACCACCTGCCAGGGCAACAGGCGCCGTTCCAGCCCGCGCACCAGCGCGTCGGCCGCCTTGCCGATGAGTGCGTAGATAACGATGGCCAGCACAATCACATCGGTGCGGAAGAATTCGCGGGCGTCCATCGCCAGAAAGCCGATACCGCTGCTGGCCCCAAAGGACTCTCCGACCACCAGCGCCAGCCAGGAAATCCCCAGGGCGTAGCGCAGGCCCACCAGTACGCTGGGCAGGGCACCCGGCAGCGTCACGCGGCGAAAGGTTTCCAGTGGCCCCAGGCCGTACACGCCCGCCATCTCCTTCAGGCGCGGATCAATGCTGCGCACCCCATGCAGGGTATTCAGGTACACCGGAAAGAAGGTGGCCAGCGCAATGAGAAAGATCTTGCCGCTCTCGCCCACGCCAAACCACAGGATGACCAGCGGAATCAGGGCGAGATTGGGCACTGTGCGCACCATCTGAAAGGTGGTGTCCAGCAATAGATTGGCGGCCCGGAAGGTGCCGGTCAGAATGCCGAAGGTAAAACCCAGCCCAGCGCCCACCAGCACGCCCAGCCCGGCGCGCTGAAGGCTGATCAGAAAGTGCCCCCACAGGTCTCCGCTGCGGGCCAGTTCCCAGAAGGCCCCGACCACGGCGCTGGGGGCAGGCAGGACGCGGGCATTGAGCCACCCCACCTGCGCCGCCAGCTGCCAGAAGGCCACCAGCAAGGCAGGCACCAGCCAGCGCACCCACTCCCCAGTGGGGAGTGTCCGGGCAGGCCGGGCGCGTTTCGCCGCTGGGGGCGCGGCGGCCTGGCCTCGCCGCACCTGGGTCAGTGTGCCCCGCAGTCCGGTCACTTCAGCCCCAGGGTGGCCAGCGCCGACTTGAACGCTGGCAGCGTCACGTAACTTTGAGTGCCGAAAGTGACGGCGCGCGGTAAGACTCCAGCTTCCTGAAAGGCGCCGGCCAGGGTCCGCAGCGGCGCGAGATCCGCCGCGCGGAAGGGCCGGATGTTAAAGGGCACGCCTTTGGGCACGGTGACGGCCAGCACACTCTTGGGAATGCCCAGTTCGTCGCTGAACTGCGCGATCACCTCATTCTGGTTGCGGTTGGCCCAGTCGGCGGTGGCCTCCAGTTCGGCCAGCAGCACCTGCAAGGCCCGCTTTTTCTCAGCATTGGCCAGCACGGCGCTGGGGGCCAGGTGATAGCTGTCCCCACGCCCTAGGCCGGTGTGGTTGCGCAGCACGCGGGCCTCTGTACCCTGCAGGGCGGTGGTCAGAAACGGGTCCCAGATGGCCCAGGCGTCAATGCTGCCGCTCTCAAAGGCCGGGCGGGCGTCGGGGGGCAGCAGGGGCACTACGGTCACGTCCTTAAACGTGAGCCCAGCGCTCTTGAGGACGCTGTATAAGAAGGCGTGGGCGCTGGAGCCCCGCGCCACCCCAATTCGTTTGCCCTTCAGGTCGCTGGCCTTCTGGATGCTGGAATTCTTGGGCACGATAACGGCCTCGGTGTCGTCCGACCGGTTGACGCTGACGCCCACATATTTCAGGTCGGCGCCGCCGGCCAGCGCAAAGACGCCCGGCGCGTTGCCCACACTGCCAAAGTCCACCGCGCCGGCGTTGGCGGCTTCGAGGAGGGGCGGCCCAGCGGTAAATAGTACCCACTTGAAGGTGATGCCCTGCGCGGCGTACTTGTCCAGCGTGCCGCGCGCTTTCAGGATGTTGGGAATACCGCCTTTCTGGTAGCCGATGGTAAAGGTGACAGCGCTGGCGTGGCCCAGCAGCAGGGCGGAAAGGGTCAGGGCCAGTGGACGGATTCGGGTCATGTGAAGGCTCCTAAAAGGTTGAGGCAAGGTCACCGGGCCGCAGGGGAGAGGGCGGCCCAGCCGGGGATGGGGTGGTTGAGGTTGTGTCTTCGGGGCGCTGAGCCCCTCGTTCTCAGATGCTGCGGAAGCGCCCCACGGTCTCGGGGGCCTGAGCGGCGTTCAGGGTGGGAGTAGACGTGTGGCTCAGCACCTGACCGTCGCGTGGGGTGAACACCGGGCTGGTGCGGCCCAGCGCCGGGAACAGCAGTTCGGCCACGCGGTAGGCTTCTTCCAGATGCGGGTAGCCGCTGAGGATAAAGGTCTCGACGCCCACATCCTGGTATTGACGCAGGGCGGCGGCCACGTTCTCTGGGTTGCCCACGAACGCCGTGCCGGCGCCGCCGCGCAGCAGGCCCACGCCCGCCCACAGGTTCTTGCCCACGCGCAGGCTCTCGCGGGTGCCGCCGTTCAGCGCGCTCTGACGGCGCTGCCCCTCAGAGCCGCTATGCAGGAAAGCCTGGTGCGCCTGGGCAATCTGTTCGTCGCTGACCCCAGCGATCAGCTCGTCGGCAGCGGCCCAGGCTTCTTCCTCGGTGGGGCGCACAATGACGTGGGCCCGCAGGCCAAAGCGCACGGTGCGGTTATGCAGCGCGGCTTCGCGGCGCACGGCCTCAAACTTCTCAGCCACCTGCTCGGGCCGCTCGCCCCAGCTGAGGTACACGTCTACATGCTCGCCGGCCACTGCCAGCGCCGGCTGGCTGCTGCCGCCAAAGAAGATCGGCGGGTAAGGCCGCTGCACGCTGGGCAGCAGGGAGCGGCCTTCATGCACCTGGACCTGCGCGCCTTCATGCGTCACAGTTTCGCCGCGCAGCAGGCGGCGGAAGACCCCCAGCCACTCGTGGGTCAGGGCGTAGCGTTCTTCTTGCGAAAGCTTTAGGCCCTCAAAATCAAAATTGCCGCTGCCCGAGACGATGTTTAGGTTGATGCGCCCATTGGTAATCCGGTCCAGCGACGCCGTCAGCCGGGCCGCCAGCACTGGCGAAAAGAGGCCGGGGCGCAGCGCCACCAGAAAGCGCAGTTGCCGGGTCAGGGCCGACAGGGCGCTGGCCAGAATGACGGTATCTTCATTGGTGCCGCCTGTGGGCAGCAGCACGCCGTCAAAGCCCAGGGTGTCGGCGGCCTGGGCCACCTGCGTCAGGTAGGAGAAGTGCGCGGGGCGGCTGGGCTGACCCAGTTGCCGGCCGTCGCCGCCGGAAGGAATGAACCAGTACAGGTTGGGGCTGGGGTGCGTCATAGCAGACCTCGGAAGGGGTGTGAGGAGTCGTCTGAACCTCAAGAGTGAGGTCAGTTCAGGGTGGGCCGTTTGGTCAGGCGACTCGGGCCGTAACGGTGTTGATCGGCGCTTCGGTTGGCAGGGCAACGCGTGTCACGCTGGCGCGGCCGGTCAGGTACAGCTGGGCCACCGCCTGGGCGCCGTAGATGCGCTCGAAGATCAGGACATTCCAGTCCAGCGTGCCGTGAGGTGAGGTCACGAGCAGGGTGTCAAGGGTGCCGGGCTTCCAGCGGACGTGCAGGGTCTCGGTCATGGGCAGCTCCTGGGAAGGATGTGGGGGAAAACCGGAGCAGGGAGCGCGCAGCGTGTGGGGCAGGCGCGGCGTGTCAGCTCGGGCGACATCGGTGGTGCATAGATTGTCCTTTCAGGGGAGCGCGCTGGGCGCTCGTCCTATCGGTCCCTCAGTCGGGCAGGCGTGGAGCACCGGGGAGGGGTGCTACGAGGCAGCGGTCAACAGCAGCGCGCGGGCCCTGGACAGGCGCGGAAGGCTGAGTTGAGGTTGGGCTGCGTCATAGATCTCCTGGTTGCTGCGGCGTCATCGGGCCTGTTCCCTCGGCCGCTCTGGATAGTGACCCTCTTCAGGGTTGAAGTCACCTTAGAGTAGATGACAAATCTTGTCAACTAAAGGTATGAGGCTGACCCAGACAGGCATGGCCAGCGGTGGTGCCGGCACGGACGCCCTCTTGTTTCAAGAATCAGACTGTGCTTCTCTGCCGTCACCAGGCCACTGGAGTCACGTCTCGCTCTGGTCTTCCGGGGTGTTCACCATATGCACGGCCACCCGCGAGAGCGCCATGTGCAACTCGCGCGCGTCGGCTTCGGCAATCTCGGGGGTGGCGCGCAGCGCAGCGTTCATGCAGGCCAGCCAGGCCCGCGCCCGCGCTGGCGTAATGGGAAAAGGCAGATGCCGGGCGCGCAGACGGGGGTGCCCGTAGCGCTCGTGGTACAGCGGCGGCCCGCCCAGAAAACCACTCAGAAAGGCCAGCTGTTTCTCGGCGGTCTCTGTCAGGTCAGCTGGAAAAAGAGGCGCCAGCGCCGGGTCAGCGGCCACCAGGGCGTAAAAGCGGGTGACCAGCTGGTCCAGTGCTGCTGGCCCAATGCGGTCATACAGGCTGCCGCCCGTGGTCAGCGAAAGAGGAGCCGTCATGGGCGCAGGCTAGCGCGGCCACAGCCCGGCTGACCGGGACAGAGGCCACAGCGGCGCCCACCGTGCAAACTGAACCCCTACTTGATGACAGCGTTCGCCGACAGGATGTAGATAGTATCCAGGCCCCAGGGCTGCGGCTTGGCTGGAAACTGCGCCGTGCGCCACACCACGTAATTGCCCACATCTGCGGCGGTCAGCAGACTCGTCTTGTAGGGCACGTCGGACCACCCCACGGCTTCTGGGGCGTCGGCGTCCCGCACCGCAATCAGGCCGCCCTGCCCCCAGCACGTCACTCAGCTTGGCGGTCGGCGCGTAGCCGTCGCGGCACCAGAACAGGATCTGCGCGCCGCTCTGGGCCAGGGCCTCTATGTTCGGAATGCGGGCCTTGAGAAAAGCGTCCAGATCGTAGGCCTGCACATTGAGGTCACGCCCATACAGGTAGTCGTCCGCAATGGTCACAGTCTCGGCCGGCACGCCTGCGGCGCGCAGGACGGTGTCGGTGACATTGGCCCGGGCCAGAGCCGCCACCTTGAACACAGCGATTTGCTGGGCTTTGGTGGGGGCGGCGGCCGCAGACACCGCGTTCAGGCTCAATAGAGTGAAGGTCAGCAAGACAGGAAGACGCATAGGGGAAACCTCCGAGAGAGCAGTGATTAGATTCGGCGCGCACTGTAGCGCAGCCCGGCCCGGCGTGGGGACAAAAAAATCGGCGCCCCACTTGAGGGCGCCCAGACTTACCAGGAGTCTTTATACGTCGCGGCGGTCAAACGCGAAGATGCTCATCAGGCCGAAGCCCGCCGTGTAGATCAGGAGCAGGACCAGCGGCTGCAAAATGTCGCCCTGCTGCACGTACAGATTCAGGTGGCTGGTGAGCAAAATGCGCTGAACCGCGTCGGGCAGCACCACCAGCAGCCGCATGACAATCAGTGCGGCGAAGGTGGCCAGCGCGGCTGCCGCCGTGCTCAGGTACAGCACGCCAAACAGCAGCGACAGGGCCGCCACCGGCATCAGCACCACGCCGGCCAGGAGGCTGCCGCGCAGCACCTCGGCAAAGGCGGCGTCGCTGCTCAGCTGGCCGACACCCACAAACAGGCCCGGCCCCAGCCCGGTGCCGCCTGCAAAACTGCCAAAGCCCAGCGGAATGCCGGCCAGCAGCGAGCCCACCACTGTGGTCAGAATCAGCAGAAAGGGGTAACTCAGGGCCACAATCAGCTTGCTGGCAATGACCTTGGTGCGGTCCACCGGGCGCAGCAGCAAGGGCGCCAGGGTGCCCTGCGCGACCTCTGACCCAATCATTTCGGCGACGGTGACGGCAATAAACAGGGGCAGCAGATACCCGATGGTCACGCCGATGCTCACCGCCGGCAGCTGCCAGCCACTTGTCAGTTTCACCTGAATCAGTTCGTCCAGGCGGGGGGCAAAGGCCCACAGCAGCGGCAGTAAAAAGGTCACCAGCAGGGCCAGCCGGGCGCTGCGGGCGCCGAAGAGCTTGCGGAATTCCAGGCTCAGCAGGGTCAGCATGCGTGGCCTCCGGTGGGCTGGACAGAGTGAGGACGGGGCAGGGAAGGGGTGAGGTCACTCATCAGGCTTGCTCCACGCGTTCGCGGTAGTACTCGTACAGGTCAAAGTGGTCGGGGCTGGCCTCAAAGACGCGAATCCCTTCCTGGTGCAGGTGGCTCAGGGCGTCGGGCACGCGGGCCTCGCCGCCCAGATGGGCGATGGCGTAGGGGGTGCGGGTGCTGACCCGGCGCACAAACGGCAGGCGCTCCAGCACCGCCGCCGCCCCCACCGGGTCGTCCACCCGGAAGCGGTAGGCGGCCTGGCGGGCGCGCAGGTCCACCGTGTCCACCAGGCGCCCCCCCGTCAGAATGCCCACCGTATGCGCGTAGGTAGCAATTTCTCGCAGGTGATGGGTGGACAGCACCACCGCGCAGCCGCTGGTGGCCAGGCTGGTCACAATGCGGTGAATCAGGCCGATGCCCAGGGGGTCCAGGCCGCTGGTCGGCTCGTCCAGAATCAGGACCTTGGGTTCGGCCAGCATGGCGCTGGCCACGCCCAGGCGCTGCCGCTGCCCCAGCGAGTATTCGCCCACCTTCTTGTCAGCCATGCGCGTCAGTTCGAGCAGCGCCAGCACCTCGCGGATGCGGTCGCGGCTGATGCGCCGCCCGCCGGGGGCCATGGCCGCCAGATTGGCATGTACTTGCAGGTTCTGGGTGCCCGTGAACTGGGGGTAAAACTTGGCCGGCGCCTCCACCACGGCGCCCAGGTACGCGCGGGCGCGCTGGCCGTCCAGATGAACGTCACGCCCCAGCAGCCGCACGTCGCCGTCCGAGGGAAAGGCCAGGCCCGTCATGGCGCGGATGAGGGTCGTTTTGCCGGCGCCGTTGGGACCTGTCAGGGCGTATACCTCGCCGGGCATGACAGTCAGGTGCACGTCCTCCAGGATGCTGTTTGAACCGTATCTCTTATACAGCCCCCGCACCTCGATGGCTGGGGTGGCTGGGCCGCCTTGCTTGGTCACTTTCATAGCGTAACCCACGCTTCCGTGCCGTGCTCTTACAAGCCGCTCACATTGGCGGGCACAAATCGAGTGGGGTAGGAAACCCTTCCTGCGTTGGAATGGATGGAGACAACCAAGTCGGCTCAGCACACGGCGCAGAACTCCAGGGACCTTCTGCGCCGAGAAAACAGGCAGAGGTCTGACCACAGCCTCCAGAGCTTTTGAGGGAAGGATTCACAAGAGCGCTGAGTCAGGTGACCCTGTGACAGCGAGTCTTTAAGCAGTCCTCCTCTATTAGTATTAGCGAAAATTACAGCAGCAAGAAGCGCCAGGCTTGTGTCCTGGCGCCTCCTCTGTAGAACTAGCTCTAGAACTTCTTAAAGCGGGTGAGCTTGAAGGGTGTTTCTGGTGTGCCGCCCTGCAACTTGTCCAGTTGCGCCTGCGTGACCACAAGGTCGCCGCCAATGGCCGCCAGGGTCGCGGGGAAGCGCAGGCCATTCAGGGGTTCCTCGGTCATCAGGGTGCCGGAGGTGTAATCGGCGCTGAGCATCACCTTGCTGACCACCTGGTCCTTGTTGCGCGCTACGTACAGCGTGCGGCCGTCCAACAGGATGCCGTCGCCGTTGACCAGCCCGCCCATGACCTTGCGAACGGCCTTGGTCTTCAGGTCAATGCGCCACAGGTCGCCCGTGTTCAGCTGCATGGCCAGCAGCGCGCGGCCATCTGGGGTCGCCGCAATACCGTTCAGGTTGGTGCCGGGGCCGTACTTGATGGGGGTCTGGCCCAGGTCCAGCCAGGCGCTCAGCTTCAGGTCTGGCGTCACGCGGAAGATGACCGGGCGGGTCGAGTCCGTCACGTAGACGTTACCGTCCGCCGCAGGCGTCAGGTCGTTGACAAAGGCGTTGGGCGACTTGGGTGTGTTCAGGATGGCCAGCGGGAACCCGTCGGGGCTGAGGACGGTGACCGTGCCGGTGGCACCACCCGCTACCCACACGCGGCTCTGGCTGTCCACCTTAAGGCCCAAGGCTGCCCCACGCCCTTGCCCGCCGCCGTTGGCAAACTTGCTGACAGCGCCGGTAGACGCATTAATGGCATAGATGTCGCCGGTGCGGGCACTGCCGGTGAAGATCAGGCCCCGTTTGGCGTCATAC